>CATPAO010000314.1 GCA_955652025.1 Casimicrobiaceae bacterium | reverse complement strand
GGTCGGTACGACTTCGCTGCGAGCGCTCGAATCAGCGGCAACGGACAACGGCGGCGTTCGCGCCGGTGCCGCCGAAACACGTCTTTTCATCACGCCCGGCTACCGGTTTCGCGTCGTCGACCGCCTTCTCACCAATTTCCATCTGCCGAAATCCACGTTGCTGATGCTCGTGTCGGCGTTCGCCGGCCTACCTACGATTCGGGCCGCGTACGCGCACGCGATCCGCTCGCGGTATCGATTCTTCAGCTATGGCGACGCGATGTTGCTCGAGCGCGCCCCCGCCGCACCCGGATCGCCTTAAAACTGTCGTCCACTGGCGACACTGGGCGCGGCAATCGAGTGTAACTACAACATTTGTCGCGGAAATCGTCGCCCGCGGCCGTCGTCTCGCTTGGCGAAAGCCCCGGAAAACGCTACTCTAGCGCCTATCGAATTCGTTGCGGAAATCGGCCTCGTACCGTTGCCACGCGTCGATTTTCGCCTTTCCATGCAGAGACGTCGATCCGGTTTCCTCACGGTTTGCGGCAGCGTCGCCCTCGCCGCGCTTTGGGTCGCCGCGTCCGGCGCGGCCAACGCCGCGCGTGTCGGCGTCCTGTCGAACAACTATTTCAACGAGACTGCCGCCGACTTCAACGCGAAGATGCCCGGCCACACGTTCACAGGCGTCGACGTGAGCGGGACAGTGCCGACGCTCACCACGTTGACGACCAATTTCGACGTGCTTCTGTTGTTCGAGGACTCGCCGTTCGCGAACGCGCCCGCGGTCGGAAATGTCGTTGCGGCGTTCGCAAGCTCGGGCAGGACCGTCGTGCTCGGCACGTTTTACGACCAGGATCGGAGCGATGCGTCGATCGCGTTGAGCCCCCACGGCTGGGGCGCGCTCGAAACGATCGATCCCAATACGACCGACGGCGTCGGTACCCCCTACGCGGCGCGGTCGCTCAATGCCGCGTCGATCGTGACCCACCCCCTGACTTCGGGCGTCACGACGTTGACCGCAACGCAATTCGCCGGCGGCAACCAGGCCAAAGCCGGGACGATCGTCGTGGCCAACTGGGCGCAAGCCAATGCCAGAGGTCTGGCGGATCCGGCCATCGCCTATCGCATCAGCGCAGGTGCCTGCGTCATTCACATCGCGATTGCGCCAAGTTACCCCACCATCGACGCCACCCACTTTGGCGGCGACTTTTACCGCGCATGGCGCAACGCATTCGACTTCGGTGCCGCTGGCTGCGTCACCGCGGTCGGGCCGGGCGCAGCGATCCCGGCCCTGTCGCCGGCCGCGCTCATGTTGTCGGCGCTGTTGTTGGCTGCGCTCGGCGGATTCTCGCTCCGTCTTTCGCGCCGCTGAAACGCGCGAGCGCCCGTAACTCGATGCGCTTTTCGGTCCTGGCGACGTCGGGGAAAGCCCGGCGCGGCCGCGTCGAGCTTGCGCACGGCGCCGTCGAGACGCCCGTATTCATGCCGGTGGGCACTTACGGCAGCGTCAAGGCGATGGCGCCCGACGAGCTCACGGAGCTCGGCGCGCAGATCGTGCTGGGGAACACGTTCCATCTGTGGCTGCGGCCCGGGCTCGAGACGATCGCGGCGCACGGCGGACTCCACCGGTTCATGGGCTGGTACCACCCGTTGCTCACCGACTCCGGCGGGTTTCAGGTATTCAGCCTGGGACCTCTGCGCAAGGTGCAGGAAGAAGGCGTCGCTTTCGCGTCACCGATCGACGGCGATCGGCTATTCCTGACGCCGGAGTTGTCGATGCAAATTCAGCGCACGCTCGGCGCCGACATCGTGATGGTGTTCGACGAGTGCACGCCGTTTCCGGCCACGCGCGACGAAGCCCTGCAATCGATGGAGCTTTCGCTGCGATGGGCGAAACGCTCGCGCGAAGCGCATGGCGCGAATCCGAATGCGTTGTTCGGCATCGTCCAGGGCGGAATGCACGACGACCTCCGTGACGCGTCCCTCGCGGGCCTTGGCGCGATCGGTTTCGACGGCTACGCGATTGGCGGCCTGTCGGTTGGCGAGCCCAAAGAAGAAATGTTGCGGATCCTCGAGCGCATGGCGTCGAGGCTCCCCGCCGAGAGGCCGCGCTACCTGATGGGCGTCGGGACGCCGGAAGACCTGGTCGCCGGCGTGACGGCTGGCATCGACATGTTCGACTGCGTGCTGCCGACGCGCAACGCGCGGAACGGTTGGCTCTACACGCGCTTCGGCGACCTTAAGATTCGCAACGCGCGCTATCGGAACGACACGACGCCGCCCGATTCCACCTGCGATTGCTATGCGTGCCGCGAATTCACGCGCGGCTACCTGCATCATCTGCAGCGCGCGAACGAAATCCTCGGCGCGCGGCTCGCCACGATCCACAACCTGCGTTACTACCTGACGCTGATGGCCGAGATGCGCGACGCGATCAGCGGCGACCAATTGCCCGCGTTCGTCGCTGCGTTTCACGCCGCGCGGGCGCGCGGTCCATAGTGTCGGCCCCGTAATCGGGCTCAACGGGACCGGATTTCCCATGGTAAAATTGTCAGTTATTCGACTATCATCCGGCACCCGATTGCGGGAGCCGGAAAAGCCGGTCACCGCACACCGCGACGAACGACGGTGCAGCGCTTTACGCCGCGGTCGACCACTATGCCATCGGAGGATCTTTCGTGCTGATCACCCCTGCCTACGCACAGGCCGCGGGCGCCGCGTCGCAAAGCGACACGCTGCTGACGTTCCTGCCGATGATCGCGGTCTTCGCCGTGTTCTATTTCATGCTGATCCGGCCCCAGCAGAAGAAGGCGAAGGAATCGCGCGCGATGCTCGACTCGCTCGAGAAGGGCAACGAGATCGTGACCACCGGCGGAGTTGTGGGCAGAATTACCCGACTTACCGATCAGTATGCGGTCGTCGAAGTCGCGTCGGGCGTCGAAATGACCGTGCAGCGCGGCGCGATTTCGCAACTTTTGCCCAAGGGCACGATCAAGGGAATCTGAGCGTGACGGCGGCGGGCGCGCCGAATGCGGGCGCGCCACGTCGTCGATGCGTCGCTAGCTCGCCATGAATCGCTATTCACTCTGGAAATACATCGTCATCGGCATCGCGCTTGCGGTGGGCATCTTGTACGCGGTGCCAAATCTTTTTCCGGAGACGCCCGCCGTCCAGGTGTCGTCCTCGAAGGCGGCGGTGAAAATCGATTCCGTGTTGCTCACGAGCGTCGAAGACGCGCTGAAAGGCGCCGGTATCGCGTACCGCGGCGCGACGCTCGATCCCACCGGCGTCAAGGTCCGGTTCGTCGACGAGGACACGCAGATTAAGGCGAAGGCCGCATTGGAGGCGAAGCTGGGCGACAACTACATCGTCGCATTGAACCTCACTTCCACGTCGCCGCAGTGGCTGGCGTCGATCGGCGCGCTGCCGATGTACCGAGGGCTCGACCTCCGCGGCGGCGTGTATTTCCTGCTGCAAGTCGACATGAAGGGCGCCCTCGACAAGGCGGCCGACCGCTACACGACCGACATCCGCTCGCTGATGCGCGAGAAGAAGATCGTCTACGGGGGTGTCGGCCGTGAGCAATCGAACGTCGTGCTGCGTTTCAAGGATCAAGCCGAGCGCGTCAAGGCGCGGCTGGAGATCGAGAAGGCGTTCCCCGACTTGGCGCTCCGCGAGCAGGACGGCACGAGCGGCGAGCTGCGGCTCATCGCGGGGCTGAAGCCGGAAGCGCAAAAGCGCATCCAGGACGGCGCCGTCCAGCAGAACATCACGATCCTGCGCAATCGCGTCAACGAGCTGGGCGTCGCCGAGCCGATCATCCAGCAACAGGGCAGCGACCGTGTCGTCGTGCAACTGCCCGGCGTGCAGGACACCGCACGCGCCAAGGACATCATCGGTCGCGTCGCGACGCTGGAAATTCGAATGGTCAACGACGATCCCGGCGCGCTCGACGCGGCGCGCGGCGGGCAGATTCCGCTCGGCAACGACCTCTACCAGGACCGTAACGGCGAGCCACTGCTCGTGCGGCGCCAGGTCGTGCTGACCGGAGATCGCATCAACGACGCGCAGTCCGGCTTCGACAGCCGCACCAACGAGCCCGCCGTTCACGTGAATCTCGACGGTACCGGCGCCCGCATCTTCAAGGAGGTGACGCGCGACAACGTGAACAAGCGGATGGCGATCGTGCTGACCGAGAAGGGCAAGTCCGAGGTGATCACGGCACCGGTGATCCGCGAGGAAATCGGCGGTGGCCGCGTCCAGATCAGCGGCCGCATGTCGACGCGCGAGGCGAACGACATCGCGCTCTTGATGCGCGCCGGCGCGCTCGCGGCGCCGATGGAGATCGTCGAGGAACGCACGGTAGGGCCGTCGCTTGGCAAGGAGAACATCCAGAAGGGCTTCGATTCGGTGCTGTACGGGTTTTGCGTGCTGGCCGTGTTCATCTGCGTCTACTATTTGCTGATGGGGTTGATCTCGACGGTCGCGCTTTGCAT
>CATPAO010000313.1 GCA_955652025.1 Casimicrobiaceae bacterium | reverse complement strand
GCGCTACTTGGGTCGTCACTTGCGGAGGCATCCAGCGCCGATACCCGAGTGCGTCGCGAACGCGCTCGCGCGCGAGTGGCAGATAGACCGGGGGCGCGCCGGCGCGGGCGAGCGCATCGTCGTAGACCGCAAGCGTCGCCTCCACCATTTCGGAAAGCGTCGCATGCGGCATCGCGCGGGCGCGGCGACCTGCATCGCAGAATGCATCCCGATGGCCGGCGGCGAGCAGGGATTCGATCCGCTCGAGCATCCGCGACTCGTCGCGCCATTCGGATTCGGACATCATCCAACCGGCGCCACTGTCTCCCACGCGCTCGGCCAGAGCGCCGATCGGAGGCACCAGCACCGGCAAGCCCGCCGCCCACGCCTCCGACAACGTGTAGCTGAACGTTTCAGGTCCGGCCGACGGATACAGCACCAGCGCGACGCGATAATGCGCGAGCAATCCCGGAAGCTCGTCGTGCTCGTAGCGTCCGTGAACGGTGAAACGGGCGTCGTCCGCTTGCCATTGTGTGTGCTGCGTGTCGAGATAGCCGATCAGAACGAATCGCAGCGACACGTTGCGCTCGCGCACGAGTTCCAGCAACCGCTCGATCCGACGCGCGCCTTTGTCAGGACCGATCGCGCCCAATACCGCGATCGTCGGCGTTCCGTCGTCGGGCAGCGCAACGCCCTTCGCGGCGACGGCATCCGTCGTCGCATGGCCAGGCGTGCCATGCGCGATCCGATGCACGTTCCGCCCCGGAAAATAACGGCCGAGCATCGCCGCCGCCCACTGCGACGGTGCAATCAAAAAGGCCGCTCGCTCGAGCAGCGCACCATACCGTGCGCGCCAGGCGACCACGTCGACGCCGGCAAATGCCGGTTGCGCCGCCAGGCAGCGCGCGCAGGTCCCAGCGTCCGTCTGGCCACCGCAGTACATCTGATCTACGCCGAGAAAAGTGATCGTCGGGCAGGCGAAATTGAGATCGTGGACCGTGTAGCCATAGGGAATGCCGAGGTCTTGCAACGCCGTGACCAATCCCTCGCGACAGCCGGACACGTTGTGCAAATGAATCAGCGCGACCCCGAACGTCGTGCAGATTGCGCCGAGAAAATCGCGCCACGGCTCGTCCGCGCCGCGCGCCAAGTCGAACGTCACCATGCTCCCGTCTTCGCGGTGCTCTTCCACCTGCCAGCCGTCGCGCACGGCGATCGCCAGATAATGCCGCCAACGGTCGCGCGACGCCTCGATCAGCGCCCGCACGTGCGTCTCGGTCCCGCCGCCATGGTCGTGAATCACATGCAGCACGCCGCGCGCGGGACCGGTCGCCCTGGCGAGCTCGGACGCCGCCGCCTCGCGTAGCGGCGCCAAAGGATCGGCCCGGATGTAGTCCTCGACCATTCGCGCGTAGTGCGGATGCCGCTCGAGCAGAATCGTGGTATTGCGCGGCGAGATTTCCGCCTTCTGCCCGGCGAACGAGCGCCCGCCGACGTGCAGCACGAACGCGTTGTCGGCTAGCACGTTGCGCCAGCCGGCGCGCGCCGCCCGGAGGCACAAGTCGTTTTCCTCGCCGTAGCCAGCGCCGAACGCCAGGTCGAATGCGCCGATTTCGTCCAGCAACGCGCGGCGGATGAACAGGCAGAATCCGACGCCGGTCGGCAACTCGGGATAAGTCGGCACCGCAGTCGCCGCGATCGCAGCGGCGACCGCCTCGGGATTCGTGTCGCCGTCCATGCGGTTGTCCACGCAAAACTGCGGGAACGAGCAGATCTCAGCGTTGTTGGAAAACGGAGTGATGGTGCCGATGCGGGGGTCCGTCGCGGCACAATCCCGGATCGCGTGGAGCCAGCCGCCCGCGACAACGGTATCCGAATTCAAAAGCACGACGTCGGCGCGCGAGGACTCGATGCCGCGGTTGGCCGTCCCGGTGAAGCCCAAGTTGCGGTCATTGCGTAGGAGCGTCAGTTGCGGCAGGCGACGCGCGTTGAGCTCGGCGAAGAGCGCTGCGATCGCGGGGTCGGGCGACGCATCGTCGATCAGCGTGATCCGGCAGTCGTCGTGCGCGTGGTCGAGCACGCTGGCGACGCAGCGCCTGACGTGGTCCGGCGCGTTGTACACCGGGATGACGATGTCGATCGAAAAGCTCGCGTTCGGCGCGCGGTAGCGCTCGATCATGGGCGTCGAATCCGGTTCCACAGGAGGCGCAGCCGCAGCCAAGGCAACCGGACCCACCATCGCGCACTCTGGCGGTAGGCGATGATCCGTTCCTGCGCCGCGATCGCGCGTTCGAGGCGCTCGTGCTCGGATTCGAACGCTGCCACTTTGTCGCGCGCCTCTTCGGCAGCGCGCACGGCACCGGTCCGTGCTGCGTCGACTTCGCGCGTCTTGGCGCTGGCGTCGACCAGTTGCGCGTCGCGCTCTGCCACTATCCGGTCGCGATGGGCGACGAGCTCCTCGAGATGTCGTACGTGCGCCGTCTGCCGGTCGAGCGCTGTGTCACGCTCCTTCAGCAGGCCGTCGAGCCGCGACACTTCGCGCGCTTCGGCTTCGATCCGCGCCCATTCTCGCTCGTCGCGATCGGCGTAAAGCGATAGCGCAGGACCCGTCGGCGGCAGCCCGGTCCAATCACGCGCGGCGACGACGACGAAATACATCGCTTCGGGGATCACCGCCGGGCCGGTTCGTTCGGCGTCCCCGCTCCACAGCTCGAATTCCTCTCGGTCCTCCTCGGCCCATAGCGCGGAGCCCAGATAGCGCCGCTGCCGGTACCAGTGGCGCGCGGGAAACGCGGGATCGAGAAGCCGCGCGAGCTCATCGCGATCGAGCTCGCGGCGATGAAATGGATTCACGAAATTTCGCGCATCGGAATACTGGGGACGATTGGGCGACGACAGCACGAGCAGCCCTCCGGGCGCGAGCACGCGGGCGAACTCGGCGATCATCCGCGGCTGG
>CATPAO010000312.1 GCA_955652025.1 Casimicrobiaceae bacterium | reverse complement strand
CGACCCGTCGCGGTGAGCGCGCGGAATTGAATGCATACCTCGACGATTACGCGTTCCTGCTGATGGCGACACTCGAAGTGATGCAGACGCGTTTCCGCAAAGAGGATTTCGATCTGGCATGCGCGCTTGCCGACGCGCTTCTCGCGCATTTCGAGGACGCCGCGCACGGCGGCTTCTGGTTCACGAGCCACGACCACGAAAAGCTGTTCCATCGCACGAAGCCGGGTCGTGACGGCGCCACCCCGTCGGGCAACGGTGTCGCGGCGCAGGCGTTGATCGCGCTTGGCCATCTCGCGAACGAGCCGCGGTATCTCGTCGCGGCCGAGCGGACGGTGCGGCTGTTCGCGCCCGCGCTCGCGCGTTCGCCCGACGGCCATTCGACATTGTTGACCGCGCTCGAGGATCTCGAGGCGCCGCCGACGTCGGTTGTGTTGGCCGGCGATCCGGACGAAGCCGCGGCGTGGCAGCGCGCGCTGGAGCGAAGCTATCGGCCGGGCGTTCGCATTTTCAATCTGGCCGCGATCGACTGGCCACCGCCGGCGATGGTCAAGGGCAAGAAGCCGAACGGCGGCGTCGTCGCGTGGGTGTGCAAAGGGACGGCATGCCTGCCGCCGATTACCGCGCTGCCCGAGGTCGAGCGCGCGTTCAAGGCAGGACGCTGAGGTCGCCGGCGGTGGTGCAATGACGACGCTTTGGAGTACGATGCGACCGGTTTTGTCGAATTGCCACGGAGATCACATGAAGACAGTCCTCGTTGCCCTGACGTCCATCGCTGCGCTGTCCACCGGCAGCGCGTACGCCCTCGACCAGGCCGCGGCCGAGGCCCTGATGAAAAAAGACGGCTGCGCCGCGTGTCATGCGGTCGACAAGAAAGTCATCGGCCCGTCGTACCAGGAAGTTTCGGCCAAATACAAGGGCGACAAGGATGCCGCGACCAAGCTCGCCAAAAAAGTGAAAGATGGGGGCTCGGGGGTTTGGGGCCCGGTGCCGATGCCGCCCAACGCGACGACGTCGGAGGCCGACATCAAGTCGCTGGTCGACTGGATCCTCACGCTCAAGAAGTGACCCCGACTTTGACCGCCGGCCGTGGGACTGATACGCTCTAGGCCGTTGCTCGCAGGAGAGCGCGCCGATTTACCGGGCGCCGCCGAAGGCGTAATCCCGAAACCGCTCAGGCAAAAGGACTGCGAACCAGCACGATCGATCTGGAGAGCGGCCGCGCGGCCGATGCAATAGCGCGCGGCCCACCGAAGGGGCACGCCGGAGGGAACAACGTATCGTTCCCGCCGCAATCTCTCAGGTAAAAAGGACAGACGGGGCGAAGCGGATTGAACCGCGCCGCCCCGTTTCCTTTTTGCGCCAGGAGAAACACCGTGCCGAAGACCACGCCGCTCAATGCCATCCACCGCGCCGCCGGCGCGCGGATGGTCGATTTCGGCGGATGGGACATGCCGCTCCACTACGGCTCGCAGCTCGACGAGCATCACGCGGTGCGGACCGACGCCGGCATGTTCGACGTCTCGCATATGCGCGTCGTCGACATCACCGGAGCCACCCGCCCGGGTCCGCGCGATTTCCTTCGCTACGCGCTCGCGAACAATGTGGACAAGCTGACAGCTTCGGGCAAGGCGCTCTATTCGTGCCTGCTCGATACTCACGGCCACGTGTTGGACGATCTGATCGTCTACTACCTGCGCGAGGGTTTTTTCCGCGTCGTCGTCAACGCTGCGACGGCCGACAAGGACATAGCGTGGCTCGCGAAGCTGGCGTCCGCACACGCGCCGCAGCTCGCGCTCACACCACGGACCGATCTCGCGATGATCGCGGTGCAGGGGCCGAACGCCCGCGCCAAGGTCTGGCGTGCGCTGCCGGGCACCGAGACCGCGACGAGCGCGCAGAAGCCGTTCAGCGGTGTCGAAGCGAACACCGAATGGGGACCGCTCTTTGTCGCGCGCACCGGATATACCGGCGAGGACGGCTTCGAGGTCATCGTGCCGGGCGAGCGCGTTGACTTGGTGTGGAACGCGTTGCGGGCGGCCGGTGTGGCGCCGTGCGGCCTGGGCGCGCGCGACACGCTGCGGCTCGAGGCGGGGATGAACTTGTATGGGCAGGACATGGACGAGACGGTGACGCCGCTGGAATCGGGTCTCGCCTGGACCGTCGATCTCGCGAGCCCGCGCGACTTCGTCGGCAAGGCGGCGCTCACCGCGTCGATGCCGCGGCGGCAACTTGCGGGCCTGCTCGCGCTGGAGAGTGGCGGCGTGCTGCGCGCGCATCAGAAAGTGCAGGCGGACGGTGGCGACGGCGAGATCACCAGCGGCACCTTCTCGCCGACGCTCGCGAAATCGATTGCGCTCGCGCGGTTGCCGGTCGGCGTCCCCCTCGGTGCGACGGTACACGTGCAGGTGCGCGACAAGCGGCTTGCGGCGAAGGTGGTGAAGCCGCCGTTCGTTCGCAACGGAAAAGCGTTGGTCGGGTAAGCCGACCTCTTGACGGTCTTATAGCGCGAGGAATCCCGATGAACATTCCAAAAGATCTCAAATACACCGACAGCCACGAGTGGGTCCGGCGCGAAAACGACGGCACGCTGACCATCGGCATCACCGATCACGCGCAAGAAGCATTGGGTGACCTCGTGTTCGTCGAGCTGCCGGCCGTCGGTCGCAAGCTCGCCGCGCGCGAGGCCTGCGCGGTCGTGGAATCGGTGAAGGCGGCGAGCGACGTCTATGCGCCGGTCGCCGGCGAAGTCATCGCGGTCAACGATGCGGTCACCGGCGCACCGGAGCAGGTAAACGAGGATGCCTACACCGCGTGGCTGTGGAAAATGAAGCCGGCCGATGCCAACGCGCTTGACGTACTGCTCGACGCCGCCGCCTACGAAAAAACCGCCGGCGACGCGTAATCGAATCGACCGCGCCCGACGCCCCCGCACAATTCCGAATTCCATTGACATGAAAATGAACGAACCCGGCACCGTGCCTCTGTCCGCGCTCGAGGATCACGCCGCCTTCGTCGGCCGTCACATCGGCACGACATCGGACGATCAGGCCGCCATGCTGGATGCGCTCGGCTTTGCATCGCGCGCCGCCCTCGTCGACGCGGTCGTCCCGGCGTCGATTCGTGAGCGCGAGCCGTTGCCGCTGCCGGCGCCGATCAGCGAAGCCGAGGCGCTCGCGCGTCTCAAGTCGATCGCGCGCCAAAACCGCGTCGCGAAATCGTTCATCGGGCAGGGGTACTACGGCACGCTCACCCCCGGGGTCATCCAGCGCAACCTGCTCGAGAGCCCCGCGTGGTACACGGCGTATACGCCTTACCAGCCGGAAATTTCGCAGGGACGGCTGGAAGCGCTCGTCAATTTCCAGACGATGGTCTGCGATCTGACCGGCATGGCGATCGCGAACGCGTCGATGCTGGACGAGGCGACCGCCGCCGCGGAGGCGATGACGCTGGCGCAGCGGATCGGAAAAAGCGCAAGCACGCGCTTCTTCGTCGCGGACGACGTGTTTCCGCAAACGATCGATGTCATCCGCACGCGTGCGCGGCCGCTTGGACTCGACGTCGTTGTCGGCGCCGCGCGCGAAGCGGCGGGGGCCGGCGCCTTCGGCGTGCTGCTCCAATATCCGGGCGCGAACGGCGACGTGCGCGACTATCGGG
>CATPAO010000311.1 GCA_955652025.1 Casimicrobiaceae bacterium | reverse complement strand
TCGCAAGGACGGCCAGCAGGAACGCCGTTCCGAGAAATTCCGGCGCGCGGAAGATGCGAAGCTTCGCCGACAGCGTCTCGATCAGCGCGAGCGCGAAGCCGCCGACGGCCAGCTTGGCGATCAGCGCGGGCGCCGCGCCGAGGAGTGCGACCCAGTCGCCGCCCGACGCGATGCCGAAAGGAAAGAACAGCGCGAGTCCCACGCACGAGTAGTTGAATAACTTGAGCGCGGACGCCCACTCGATCAGCGCGAGATGGCGCGCCGAATACTCGAGGACCATCGCCTCGTGGATCATCGTGAGCTCGAGATGCGTTGTCGGATTGTCGATCGGGATCCGCGCGTTCTCGGCGAGCGAGACCATCGTGAACGCGACGCCGGCGAGCGCCAGGCTGGGAAAGATCGCAAGCTCGCGATGCGCCAGCGTGTCGACGATCGTCGGCAGCGACGTCGATCCGGAGATCAGGCTGGCGGTGAACAGCACCATCAGCAGCGCGGGCTCGGCCAGGAAGCCGACGAACATTTCGCGCCGCGCGCCCATCGAGCCGAACGCCGTGCCGATATCCATCGCGGCGAGCGCGATGAAGACGCGCGCCAGCGCGAACAGGCCGACTAACGCGATCGCATCGGCGGCGCGGGCGAATGGCAGGTCGGTGGCGAGCGACGGGACGATCGCGGCCGCGCAGCACATCGCGCCGAACACGATGTAGGGCATCGTGCGAAAGATCGGCGACGCGTTCTCGGCCACGACCGCGTCCTTCATGAACAGCTTGCGGATCGTTCGATAGGGCAGCAGGATCGACGGCGCCGACCGGTTGGCGAGCCACGCGCGGCACATGTTGACCCAGCCGACAAGCAGCGGGGCGAGTACCAGTGCGATCGCCAGTTGCAGGAGCTGCGACAGGAAGCCGGCCGGCGTCATCGCACGAAGAACAACAGCGCGAGCAACGTGAAGAAGCTGTACGTCAGGTACACCGAGATGCGTCCCTGTTGGATCCGTCCGACGATGCGCGCGGCAAACTCCGCCGCCCGGATGATCGGCTGGTAGATCCAGTTCCAGAACGGATCGCCGATCCGCATCGAGTAACGCGGCGCGGCGTCGAACGGGGTCGGCAGATGACGCTCGATCCGGAAGAACGGCTCGAAGACCTGGCGTATCGGCTGGCCGAAGCCTTCCGCCGAGTCCTGCATCCGCGGCGTCTGCTGCGGAAATCCGCAATCCCACGGTGGCGCGGCGCGCACGCGACCGTGGTACAGGCGATGGACGATCCGCATCGTCAGCAACACGACCGCGACGATCACCACCAGCACGATCAGCGGGCTGTAGCTCGAGCGATCGGCGTTGATCGGCGCCAGCAACAGCCAATTGTCGGTCGCCGCATGGCTCACCGTGCTGCCGATCAGCATCGCGTTGACCGGATCGAGCAGGCCGATCACGTTGACGGGGAAGATGCCGAGCACGACGCAGGCGACGGCGAGGTAGACCAGTGCGACGCGTTCGAACGTCCCGCAATCCTTGGCGTAGGCGAGGTTCGCCTCGCGCGGCCGCCCGAGAAAGATCACGCCGTAGAACTTGACCATCACGTACGCGGCGAGCGCGACCGCGAGCACCAGCGCCGCGGCGGCGAGCGGAACCAGCATGTTGACGAACGACTGCGGCAGGCTGGGCGTGAACAGAAACGCCTGCAGGAGCAGCCACTCCGAAACGAAGCCGTTCAGCGGCGGCAGACCGGCGATCGCGAGCGTGCCGACGAGCGCCGTCCACGCGACCCACGGCATCCGGCGGATGAGACCGCCCAGCTTGCCCAGGTTGCGCGCCTTCGTCGCGTGGAGCACCGAGCCGGTGGCGAGGAACAAAAGCGACTTGAACAGTGCATGATTAAGGCAGTGGTACAGGACGGCGGTCAGGGTGATCGCGGGCGACCAGCGTCTTGTCGTAGGCCTTGAAGAGGATCGCGAGGCCGATGCCGGCGACGATGATGCCAATGTTCTCGATCGACGAGTACGCGAGGAGGCGCTTCATGTCGATCTGTACGGCCGCGAAAATCACGCCGAACAGAGCGCTCACCAATCCGAGCGCGAGTGCCGCGACGCCCCACCACCAGAGCTGCGTTACGATCAGATCGAACGACACGCGGAGCAGTCCGTAGATCGCCGTCTTCAGCATGACGCCACTCATCAGCGCCGACACCGGCGACGGCGCGGCCGGATGCGCTTCCGGCAGCCAGATATGCAGAGGCAAGAGGCCCGCCTTCGCACCGAATCCGAACAGAGCGAGGAAGAACGCCGCCGACGCCCACGCGTCGGTGCGCCGCGCCGCGCGCATCGCGTCGAATGTGTAATCGCCGCCGCCCTGCAATGCGCCGAAGCACAGCAGGATCGCAATCGCACCGATGTGGGCGATCAAGAGATAGAGAAATCCGGCGCGACGGATCTCCGGAATCCGGTGCTCGGTCGTGACCAGAAAGTACGACGCGAGGGCCATCGCCTCCCACGCGACCATGAACGCGTACCCATCGTCGGCGACGATCACCATCGCCATCGCGGCGAGAAATACGTGGTACTGAAAACAGACGAGACCGGGCGGCGTCCCTTGGCTCGAACGGAAATAGCCGGCGGAGAACAGCGAGACGGCGGCCGCGGTGGCGCCTAGCAGCAGCAGGAAAAACGCGGCCAGCGCATCGAGCCGCCAATGAAACGGCAGGTCGGGCAAACCGAGCGGCAGCACGATCGATTGTGGCGGCGCGCCGAGCGCGCCGAACGCCACGCCGGCCAGCGCCAGCCCCACGGCGGCGCCGAGCGGGAACAACAGCCGACTGACGAACGCCAAATGATGCGGCCGCAGGACGCCCACCACGCCGATCGCAAGCCATGCCGCAATCGCGGCCAGCACGAGATCGACGTAGCTTAATGGCATGCGCTGCGTCGCGTCATTCGATGCCCACGCCTTGCCCGGTCATTTGACGCGCATACCGGGTTGCGCGCCGTCGTCGGGAGCGAGCAGGAAAATGCCGGGGCCGTCGCCCGATGCAGCGAGCACCATGCCCTCGGACAGGCCGAATTTCATCTTGCGCGGTGCCAGATTGGCAACCATCGGCGTCAGGCGGCCGATCAGGTCTTGCGGGCGATACGCGGACTTGATGCCGGCGAACACGGTCCTCGGGCGATCATCGCCCACGTCGAGCGTGAGCTTGAGCAATTTGTCTGCGCCGTCGACCTGCTCGGCGTTGACGATCCGCGCGATGCGTAATTCGATCTTGCCGAATTCGTCGATCGAGATCGGTGCAGTCTCGGCCGAAGCGGCTCCCTCTCCCTGCGCGCGGCGAGAGGGTTGGGGTGAGGGACTCGCCGCCGCCTTCGGCCCTTCGAGCAGCGCGTCGATCTGTTTCGGATCAATTCGTCCGATCAGGTGGGAATAGCGTAAAACGCTAGTGCCGAATAGAACGGACTTGGCGCTGGACCAATCTAGCCGCTGCAGTCCAAAGTATTCGGCAACATGCGACGCTACTCCTGGTAACACCGGTGTCAGATACACGGTCAAAATCCGGAAGGCGTTGAGCAGCGTGCTGCACACGGCGTGCAACTCACCGCTCCGGTCAGGATCCTTCGCGAGCTCCCAGGGTCGCCATGAATCTGCAAACTCGTTGACATGGTCCGCCAACGCCATGATCTCGCGCATCGCTTTCCCATACTCCCGCGATTCGTAGTAATCCGCGATTGCGTCGGCTTTTTCCATGAGGAGGTGTAGCCGGCCCATGGCTTCGCCATGAACGGTCTGAAGTTCGCTTGTCGTTGCGTCCCGGAACGCAAAGGAACCGGTGGACACATTCGGGCCTCGCAGTACCGAAAGCTGGTCGGCTGTCGCCAATTTGCCATCAAATCGTTGTGTTACGAATCCCGCGGCACGGCTTGCGATGTTGACGTATTTGCCCACGAGGTCGCTGTTGACGCGCGCGATGAAGTCGTCGGGATTGAAATCCAGGTCCTCGACCTTCGCGTTGAGCTTGGCCGCGAGGTAGTACCGCAGCCACTCCGGATTCAACCCGAGGTCGAGATAGACGTCGGGGCTGATGCCGGTGCCGCGCGACTTCGACATCTTCTCGCCCGAGAACGTGATAAAGCCGTGCACGTTGATCGCATCGGGCACCTTGTACGGCGCGCCGGCGAACTTGAGCATCGCCGGCCAGAACAGCGTGTGGAAATAGACGATGTCCTTGCCGATGAAATGAACCTGCCGCACCGCGGGATCCTGCAGGAACTGCGCGAAGTCGATGCCGGTGGCGGCGAAATGCGCCTTGAGGCTCGCCAGATACCCCACCGGCGCATCGAGCCACACGTAGAAATATTTGCCCGGCGCATCGGGAATCGGAATGCCGAAGTACGGCGCGTCGCGCGAAATATCCCAATCCGCGAGGCCCTTGGCGTCGGGCGCGTCGCCCAACCATTCGCGCGCCTTGTTCGCGACTTCCGGTTGCAGGCGTCCGTGTTGCGTCCAGCCGCGCAGGAATTCGACGCAGGCCGGGTCCGACAACTTGAAGAAGAAGTGCTCCGATGATTTCAGGACCGGCTTGGCGCCGGAGAGTACGGAATACGGATCGATCAGGTCGGTCGGCGCGTAGACCGAGCCGCACACTTCGCATGCGTCGCCGAACTGATCCTTCGCGCCGCAAACCGGACAGGTGCCTTTGATGTAGCGGTCGGGCAGGAACATCGACTTCACCGGATCGTAGAACTGCTCGATCGGCTTCGCGTAGATCAGTCCCGCCGCCTTGAGCTTGCGATAGATGTCCTGCGACAGCTCGACATTCTCCGGCGAGTCGGTCGAATGCCAGTGATCGAAGCCGATGTGGAAACCCGCGAGATGCTTCGGCCGCGTCGCCGCGATGCGGGCGACGAGCGCCTGCGGCGCGATGCCTTCGGCCTCGGCCCTCAGCATGATCGGCGCACCGTGCGTGTCGTCGGCGCAGACGAAGTGGACCTCCGTCCCTTGCATCCGCTGGAAGCGCACCCAGATGTCGGCCTGGATGTACTCCATGATGTGGCCGATGTGAAACGGTCCGTTCGCGTACGGCAATGCCGTCGTGACGAAGAGTTTCCGCGCGGAAGAGGCCGGCATGAAGACCTTGCGATAACCAGGGTTAAGCGATCGATTCTAACAAAGCGAAGCGCGAGCCCGTTCGCGGCGTCGCGGTTCGGCTAGAATTCCAGATTAACCAAGCGCACGGGAAATTCGATGCCGCTGTCCGAAATCGACGTCAACGCCTGCCTGAAAACCGTGATCGACCCGCAAACGGGCAAGGATTTCGTCACGGAGAAGGCGGTGAAAAGCGTGCGCGCCGGCGACGATCAAGTCGCGATCGAGATTCAGCTCGGCTATCCGGCAAAAAGTCAGCACGACGCGATCCGCCGATTGGTGCAGAACGCCGTTGCGGCGCTTCCCGGCGCGGGGCGCGTCGCCGTCACCGTAAGCCAGAAGATCGTGTCGCACGCGGTGCAGCGCGGCGTGAAGCTCGTGCCGGGCGTGAAGAATATCGTCGCCGTGGCGTCGGGCAAGGGCGGCGTCGGCAAGTCGACGACCGCTGTCAATCTTGCACTCGCGTTAGCGGCCGAGGGTGCGTCGGTGGGTTTGCTCGACGCCGACATCTACGGGCCGTCGCAGCCGATGATGCTCGGCATCTCCGGCCGTCCCGAATCGAAGGACGGCAAAACGCTGGAGCCGCTCGAAGCCTACGGCGTGCAGGCGATGTCGATCGGATTCCTGATCGACACGGATACGCCGATGGTGTGGCGCGGCCCGATGGTGACGCAGGCGCTCGAGCAACTGCTGAAGGACACCAATTGGCGTGAGATCGACTATCTCGTCGTCGATTTGCCACCCGGCACCGGCGACATCCAGCTCACGCTCTCGCAAAAGGTTCCGGTCACCGGAGCGGTGATCGTCACGACGCCGCAGGACATCGCGCTGATCGACGCGCGCAAGGGCCTCAAGATGTTCGAGAAGGTCGGCGTGCCGATCGTCGGCATCGTCGAGAACATGTAGATCCACATCTGCTCGAATTGCGGCAAAGCCGAGCACATTTTCGGCGAGGGCGGCGCCGAGCGGATGTGCCGCGACTACAACGTGCCGTTCCTGGGCGCGCTGCCTCTTGACATCCGCATTCGCGAGCAGGCCGATTCGGGGCGGCCGACGGTCGTCGCCGACCCGGACGGCAAGACGGCGCAGATCTACTTGGACATCGCGCGCAAGGTCGCGATCTCCATTGGACAAAAGGCCGCCGATTTCTCGGCAAAGTTTCCCTCGATCGTCGTCCAGAACACATGATCAAGTCCGACAAGTGGATTCGCCGCATGGCGGCGGAACACGGGATGATCGAGCCGTTCGAGCCGGGCCAGGTGCGGCAGGCGAACGGCCACAAGATCGTTTCCTACGGAACGTCGAGCTACGGCTACGACATCCGCTGCTCGACCGAATTCAAGATCTTCACCAACATCAACTCGACGATGGTGGACCCGAAGAATTTCGACGAAAAGTCGTTCGTCGATTTTCGTGGCGACGTGTGCATCATCCCGCCCAATTCATTCGCCCTCGCGCGCACCGTCGAGCATTTCCGCATCCCGCGCAACGTGCTGGTCGTGTGTCTGGGAAAATCGACCTACGCGCGCTGCGGCATTATCGTGAACGTGACGCCGCTCGAGCCCGAATGGGAAGGTCACGTGACGCTCGAATTCTCGAACACGACGCCGCTGCCGGCGAAGATCTACGCCAACGAGGGCGTGGCGCAGGTGATCTTCTTCGAGTCCGACGAGGTCTGCGAGACGTCGTACAAGGATCGCGGCGGCAAGTATCAGGGCCAGCAGGGCGTGACGTTGCCTAAGACCTGACGCAGCGCCGTGGAGAGGCGCAAAGACCGATGATCGTGTGGGCGTCCTCGAAGCGCGCGTCGATGACGATCATCGCGATCTGCCAGGTCGCGGCGATGGCGCTCTGGTTTTCCGCCTCGGCGGTCATGCCCGCGCTCACCGCGGAATTCAAGCTGTCGAATTTCGCGCAGGCGACGCTCACGAGTGCGGTGCAAGTCGGATTCGTCGTCGGCTGTCTCGTGAGCGCCGTGCTGGGCCTGCCCGATCGCATCGAGTTGCGCCGTCTCTTCGCCGCGTCGGCGGCGATCGGAGCGATCGCCAATGCACTCTTTCTCGCCGTCGATCCCGCGACGCTCGCGGCGCCACTGCTGCGCTTTGTGACCGGTGTCTGCATGGCGGGTGTCTACCCGGTCGGGATGAAGCTCGCCGCGACCTGGGCGCGCGGCGACATGGGTCTCTTGGTCGGCATTCTCGTCGGCGCGCTGACGCTCGGCTCGGCGTTGCCGCATCTGTTCAATGCGCTCGGCGGCGTCGACTGGCGCATTCCCCTCGCGATGGCCTCGGCGTTTGCGCTGTGCGCCGCCGGGCTGATCGGCGCTGCCGGCGTCGGACCCAATCGCGCGCCCGTGCCGCGCTTCGATCCGCGGTACGTGCTGACGGCGTGGCGCGACGTACCGCTGCGGCTCGCCAACCTCGGCTATCTCGGCCACATGTGGGAGCTGTACGCGATGTGGGCGTGGATCGGCGTTTTTCTGAACGCGAGCTTCGCGCTCACGCTTTCGCCTGACGTGGCGCCCACGGCCGCCAAGCTCGCCGCATTCGTGACGATTGCGTCTGGTGCGATCGGTTGCGTGGTCGCCGGATTCCTGGCCGACCGCCTCGGACGCACGACGCTGACGATCGTCGCGATGGCGGTGAGCGGGAGCTGCGCCGCGTCGATCGGTCTCCTCTTCGGCGGACCGGCGTGGGCGCTCGTCGCCATTTGCATCGTATGGGGAATCAGCATCGTCGCCGATTCGGCGCAGTTCTCGGCATCGGTCGCCGAACTCGCCGATCCGTCGCGCGTCGGCACGATGCTGACGCTGCAGACGGCGCTGGGGTTTACGCTCACGCTCGCGACGATTTACCTGGTGCCGCACTGGGTCGACGCGATGGGCTGGCGCTTCGCGTTCGTGCCGCTTTGCATCGGCCCGGCGTTCGGGGTCTACGCCATGGCGAGGCTTCGCGCGCACCCGAGCGCCGTGAAGCTCGCCGGGGGCCGCCGCTAGCGCGCGCCGGAATATTCCGTATGGCGATCGCCGGTCCGCGGGCGTACGATAGCCGTCCCGAACCGTGCCGAGCAGGCATCGGCACCGGGCAATCACCCCCACCGTCAGGGAGGCACCATGGCCTATCACCTCGAAGGACGTCTGCTCGAAGTCTGCAATTGCCGCGTGTTGTGTCCGTGCTGGATCGGCGAGGATCCCGACTTCGGTACCTGCGACACGATCGTGGCCTGGCGCTTCGACAAGGGAACGATCGACGGCGTCGACGTCGCCGGCCACACGATCGCGATGATCGCGCATGTGCCCGGCAATATCCTGCAGGGCAATTGGCGCGCGGCCGTCTATCTCGACGACAAGGTGTCGCCGCAACAGGAGCAGGCGATCCTCAACGTCTACACCGGCAAGTTGGGCGGCCCGGTCGGCGAGTTGGCGAAGCTGGTCGGCGAGGTGGTCTCGGTCGAGAAGGTCGCGCTCACGTTTGACGTGCAGGGGGGCAAGGGCACGCTCAAGATCGGCAACGCCGGATACGCGGAGCTCGAACCATTCACGAACGCAAGCGGCGCCACGACCACGTTGCAGGACACCGTATTTTCAACGGTTCCCGGCGCGCCGGTGTTCGTCGGCAAGGCGCCGCGCTACAAGTCGAAAAACGACAAGCTCGGGATCGACCTCGACATCAAGGGCCACAACGCGCTGCAGAGCACGTTTGTCTTCGACGCGTAATTAATCGGGGCAAAGTTTCGTTCGCGGCTTCGCCGCTCCCACGATACTTTGCCCCGCAGCGACAATTTTCGCCGCCGCCGTGGGTCGGCCCTGCGGCGGCAGCCTAGCAAACGCGACGAAACACTGAGCGTCATGCCAGCGACTCCCGCTTCGGCGGCCCTCGATGTCCGCTCGATAAGTACTGAGCGCCGAACGCTATTCGCGTGGCTGGTCCTCGCGTTGGCCGCCGCATCGTGGTTGGCGCTCTGGAGTGTCAACGCGAGCCCGTACGGCCGCTATGTGGGCCACGGCGGCTATCTCGACGACGCCGCGTTCGCCGCGTTGTGCCGCGCGATCCCGCAGGGCG
>CATPAO010000310.1 GCA_955652025.1 Casimicrobiaceae bacterium | reverse complement strand
GTGCTGTTGTGCAAGCGCGCGATCGAGCCGCGCCATGGATTGTGGACGCTGCCCGCCGGGTTTCTCGAAAACGGCGAGACGCTGCCTGCCGGCGCGATCCGCGAGACGCTCGAGGAAGCGAACGCGCGCGTCGAGCTTGGGGACCTGTATACGTTGATCAGCCTGCCGCAGATCAACCAGGTCTACACGATGTTTCGCGCGCGGCTCGAGGATCTCGATTTCCGACCAGGGGCCGAAAGCCTCGACGTGCGCTTGTTCGACGAGCGTGACATCCCGTGGGAAGCGCTCGCGTTCCGCACGATCGCGCGTACGCTCCGCAACTGGTTCCTCGATCGCAAGAGCGGGGTTTTTCCGCTGCGCTTGTCGGACCTGTTGCGGCGGCCGCCGGTGCCGCCCGATCTGCTGGGCGCGGCCTAGCAACTCGCCGAAGCCCAACGATCGGCAAGCGAATCCGGGGTCGCGATTTCCGCTAGACTCCGGCGACATTGCAATCAGGCGCGACGGCAGTACTCGCACGCGTCGCATCCCGGCGCAAAGAAATACTTCGAGGAACACGGCATCAAGGTCAACTAAGCGAGAGCCGCGCGATGATCGCGACACAATCATCGCGTCGGCGGCCTGAATCGCCCGTCATTGAATTCGGCGACGTGCGATGACCGCGCCGCCGAACTCGGCTCCGGCGGTCGTCGTCGACGACGGCACCGTCAGTGACGAGCAGCTCAAGAAGGCCGAGGCCTTTATCGAGGAGGAAGACGGCGCAGTCAACCGATTCCGCGGCTGGCTCGGCGACATCACGACGGCACTGCTGGTCGTGATGAGCCTGTTCCACCTCTGGGCCGGCGTCGACATCGTGCCCGCGCAGGTATTGCGGCCGGTGCGCGTCGGTTTTCGTGCTGCCGCTCGTGTTCCTGCTGTTCCCGATCGGCGCGCGTTACCGAAATCGCCGGATGGGGTGGGACGTTGCCTGCGCGGTGGCGGGCGTTGCGACGATCGTCCCTCGGCTCGCGGGCGGCCACGATTTCTGGGACCGCGACACCACGCCCGACAGCGCTGACGTTGCGTTCGGCGTCGTATTCGTGCTGCTGTTGCTGGCTTGCCGCCGGACGTCGGGCTGGATCATCACGGGCGTCGTCGTCAGCTTTCTGTTGTACGCGTTCGTCGGCGGCGGACCTGGTCGGCATCACGCGTGTCCTCGCCGTGGCCGCGTGGCAGAAGCTGCGCCGGCCGGTGCCGGCACGAGAGCGGCAATGGGCGCGTTCGGAACCCGCGGCGAGCCGCGTCGGGGGATGCGTCACTTCAGAATCCCGACTTCTCTATAGTATTTTGCCGCACCGGGGTGCAGCGGCACTGGCATGCCTTCCAGCGCGCGTTTCGGGTCGATCGCCTTGGCCGCGGCGTGCGCGGCGGTCAGCGGGCCCAGATTCGTCCACAGTGCCTTGGTCATGCCGTAGGCGATCTCGTTGCTGACCCCGTCCTGCGTGACGAGGTAATTCTGCACCGCGGCTGCAGGAACATCAGCAGTTTGCCCGCGGTAGGTGTTGGCTGGAATCGTCGCGGCCAAATAGGCAGGATCACGAGTTTTTTTGATGACGTCGACCGGGATCGGCACGATCACGACGTCGACCGACGTCGCGAGATAGCGGAGCCCTGATACGCCCAGCCCCGCCGATTGTAGCGTCGCGTCGAGTCGCCGGTCCTTCATGAGCTCGACAGACTCGCCGAACGGAAAATATTCGACCTTGCCGAGGTCCTTGTAGGCGAGTCCGGCGGCCGCGAAGATCGCGCGCGCGTTCAGCTCGGTGCCGGAATTTGGCGCGCCGACCGACACCCGCTTGCCCTTCAGATCCGCGAGGCTTTTGATCCCCGTGTCTGCGCGCGCAACGATCTGTATATAGTTCGGATAGATCGCGGCGATCCCGCGGAGCTTCTTGAGCGGCGTTTTGAAGCCCGCATCCTCGTTGCCCTTCCACGCATCGGACAGCGCATCGCCGAGCGTAAACGCAATTTCGCCTCGGCCTGCCAGGAGGAGGTTGAGGTTCTCGACCGAGCCCTTGGTCGCCTGCACCGATGCCTTAATGCCGGGCATCGTTCTGCCGATCGCATCGGCCAGTGCGACGCCGAGCGGATAGTAGACGCCGCCGGTACCGCCGGCGAGCACGTTGATGGACGTCTCGGCTCCAATGGACGACGTCGCGGCCAGTGCGGCGATCAACCACAACGGAAACCGTGTCGCGTCGCGTCTTGACATCGCGCGTTCTCCTTTGCACCGCTAGCCATT
Source organism: Casimicrobiaceae bacterium (assembly GCA_955652025.1). Lineage (GTDB taxonomy): Bacteria > Pseudomonadota > Gammaproteobacteria > Burkholderiales > Casimicrobiaceae > VBCG01. Next base: position 4,409 of record CATPAO010000310.1, on the reverse strand, counting down.
CCTGAGCGGGTTGGTGGCGATTATAGTGAGAGCATCCGCACCTGCCAGACGTCTCGAGGCCTCGCATGCGCAAGATCGACCTGCTGTTCGCCCGCTACGGCGAATCGCACCACAATCCGACGAACAAGACGATCCACTGGATTTGCGTGCCGTTGATCACCTGGAGCCTGCTTGCCGCGCTCTGGGCGTGGACGCCGCTGGCCGCCTACGCGACGATCGCGCTTGCCGTCGCATTCTACGCAGGGCTGTCGTTGCCGATCGCCGTCGGGATGCTTGCGGTCGCAGCACTCATGATTCTGCCGCTCGCGCAACTGGGGGGCCATGTGCTGACGATCGCGGTCATCGTGTTCGTCATCGCCTGGATCGGCCAGTTCATCGGGCACCGGATCGAAGGCAAGAAGCCCTCGTTCTTCGAGGACATCAAGTTCTTGCTGATCGGTCCCGCATGGTTGCTCGGGTTTGTCTACCGGCGATTCGGCGTCCCGTACTGACTGGTTCCTCACCCGACGATCGCAACGCCCGCCGCGGCGAGCGCGCGGTGCAATTCGGCGACATGCTCGTGTCCAGTCGTCTCGACGACGCAAACGACGCGCACCGCCGAGAGGTCCGGTCCCGAGAACGCGCGGTCGTGGATGATTTCTTTGATCGACGCGCCCGTCGACGCGATCACTTCGGCCAACCGCGCGAGTCCGCCGGGCCGATCGGAGATCGAAACGGTAAGGCGCGAAAGGCGCCCGTCGGCGACCAGACCGACTTCGATCACGCGGTCGAGCATCGTCAGGTCGATGTTGCCTCCGGCCAACACCAGCACGACGTTTCGGCCCATGAGGTGATCGAGCTTGCCGCCGAGGAACGCAGCAAGCGGTGCTGCGCCCGCGCCCTCGACGACGCTTTTCTCCAGCTCGATCAATCGCAATATCGCAAGCGCGATCGCCGCTTCGTCGACGGTGACGACGCGATCGACGACGCGCTGCAGGATTTCGAACGGCGTCGCACCTGCAAGCGAAACCGCGAGGCCATCGGCGAGCGTGGTTGAGACTTGGACCAATACCGGCGCACCGGCGGCGAGCGCGGCCGACAAACAAGCGGCGTGCGCGGGCTCGACGCCCACAAGCTCGACGTCAGGACGCATCGCGTCGACGACCGTCCCGATCCCCGCGAGCAGCCCGCCGCCGCCGACCGGCACGACGATCGCGTCGACACCGGGCGTCTGCTCGAGAATTTCGAGTGCGATCGTGCCTTGGCCGGCCACCACGTGCGCGTTGTCGAACGGGTGTATGAACGTGAGCCCGTCGCGCGCGGCGATCAGTTCCGCTTCGGCGCGGGCCTCGGTCAGGTCGGCACCATGCAGCACGACGCGCGCGCCCAATTGGCGGCAGTTGGTGACCTTGATCAACGCCGCGAATTTCGGCATCACGACCGTGACCGGAATGCCGAGCAGGCTGCCGTGGTACGCGACACCCAGCGCGTGGTTGCCCGCCGAGGCGGCGATGACGCCCCGTTTGCGCTGCTCGACAGACATTTGCAGCAGCGCGTTGCGCGCGCCCCGCTCCTTGAAGCTGCCGGTTCGCTGCAAATAATCGAGCTTGCAATGAATCCGCGCGCCGGTGAGTTGCGACAGGGGAATCGACTCGACGCACGGCGATTCGTAAATGCCGCCGGCGATCCGGTCGCGGGCTGCGATGACGTCGGCGAGCGTGATCATCTAAAAGGGGAGCGTGGCGCCCGGTTTCGCGGCGGAAAGCACGCGCCGAAAATCGTCCTGGATCCGCTTCAGCGCCGCCGCGTCTTCCGCTTCGAAACGCAGCACGATCACAGGTGTCGTGTTCGACGCGCGCGCCAGGCCGAACCCGTCGGCGTACTCGACACGCAAGCCGTCGATGCGGATGACGCGCAGCGCACCCGGAAATTCCACACTGTGTCGCAAACCTTCGATCAGTGCATGCTGCTCGCCTTCCGCGCAGGCGAGGTTGAGCTCGGGCGTCGACAGCGCATCGGGCAGCGCATCGAGCACGGCAGACGGATCGGGGCCGCGTGCCAGGATCTCGAGCAGCCGCGCGCCGGCGTACATGCCATCGTCAAAGCCATACCAGCGCTCGCTGAAAAACGTGTGGCCGCTCATCTCTCCCGCGAGTGCAGCGCCGGTCTCCTTCATCTTCGCCTTGATCAGCGAATGCCCGGTCTTCCACAGCAGCGGCGTACCGCCATGGCGCTCGATCCAGGGCCCGAGATTGCGCGTCGATTTGACGTCGTAGATCACCGTTGCACCGGGATTGCGCGACAACATATCCGCCGCAAACAACATCAGTTGACGATCGGGGAAGATGACGTGGCCGTCGCGCGTGACGACGCCCAGTCGATCGGCGTCGCCGTCGAACGCGAGACCCAACTCCAGGTTGTCGCGCCGCACGCACGCGATGAGATCCTGCAGGTTCTTCGGCTGCGACGGGTCCGGATGATGATTCGGAAAATGCCCATCGACGTCGCAAAACAACGGGACCACGCTACAGCCAAGCCGGCGGAACAATTCCGGTGCGAACGCGCCGCCGACGCCGTTGCCGCAATCGATTGCGATTCTTATCGGCCGCGCAAGCTTGACATCGCCGACGATCCGATCCATGTACGCCGGACCGATGTCGTGCGTGCGATAGCTTCCGGCGCCCACGGAGAATTGGCCGCGCTCGATCCGTTCCCGCACGTCTTGAATATCGGCGCCGGACAGCGTGCGATCCGCGATCACCATCTTGAGCCCGTTGTAATCGGGCGGGTTGTGGCTGCCGGTCACCATCACGCTGCAGCGGGTGTGCAAGTGGATTGCGGCGAAATAGGTCATCGGTGTCGCGACCATGCCGAGGTCGACGACATGGGTGCCGGCCGCGCGAATGCCATCGCCGAGTGCGCCGCAAAGCTCCGGCCCCGACAGACGGCCGTCGCGGCCGATTGCGATCGTGTCGCAGTCGCGCTCGCGGGCGAGGCTGCCAAGCGCTCGACCGACGGCGCGCACCACGTCCGGGGTCAGCGTCTTGTCGACGATGCCGCGAATGTCGTAGGCCTTGAAGATTTCGGGAGCGACAGGCATCGGAGCTAAGGTCTCAGGAGTCAGTCGAGTGCCGCGGTCGGCATGATACCGGCAGGCGAGTTCGACGAGCGCGCGCACTACACGCCATGCGCAAAAAAAGACACGAGTCGTTGCGGCAGCCAATCGAGATTTCCCGGCGCCGGACCGGCTAGAAATCCCGCGTGTCCGCCTTCCGCGGGCTGCTCCAGCGTGACCGCGGTAGAGACTTCGGGCGATCCGGGCAACGACGCGGCCGGGACGAACGGATCGTTGCGCGCATTCAGGACGAGCGTCGGCACTGCGACGGCGGCGAGCCAGGGCTTGGCCGATGCGCGGGACCAGTAATCGTCGACACTGGCAAAACCATGCAATGGTGAGGTGACGACATCGTCGAACATCCACATCGAACGTGCGGCGCGGATCTTCGCGGCATCGAGGAGCCCCGGAAAGCGCGCCGCCATCGCCAGCGCTTTGGGCTTGAGCGTATACAGAAACGATTGTGCGTAGATGCGATTGGCACCCTGGCCGATCGAAGTGCCGGCCGCGGTCAAATCGAGCGGTGTGGACACGGCGGCCGCGGCCGTGAGCGTTGACGCCGCGTCGCGTCGCGCGCGCCCGAGCCAGTTGAGGAGCGCCGAGCCGCCCAGCGAGACGCCAACGGCGTACAGCGTCGTTTCGGGCGAGACGCGCGCGCGTATCGCGACGAGCATTCCCGTGACTTCGGCGTGATCGCCGGAGTGGTAGGCGCGCGGAAGGCGATTCGGCTCGCCGCTGCAGCCGCGAAAATGCGGAACGACGCCGCGCCAGCCGATCCGCACGAGGTGGGCGAGCAGCGCCCGCGCATAGTGCGAGTTGGTATTGCCCTCAAGCCCATGGAACAGCACGACGAGCGGCGCGGACGGAGGCGTCGGCGCGGTCGTCCAATCGAAGTCCCAATAGTCGCCGTCGCCGATCTCGACCCGCTCGCGCCGCGACGCAACGGCCGGGCGGCGCAGCAGGTACGGCCAGATGGTTTGCGCGTGCCCGCCGGGCAGCCACGCCGGCGCGCGGTAAGGGGAGGGCGCCGGCGCGCCGGATTCGTCGCGCATCGGGTTCAATTCACGGCCGCCTCGAGGCGCCGCACGATCGTTTTTAGTATCTTGATGCGGGCGAAATACTTGTCCTCGGCCTCGATGAGCGTCCACGGCGCGAGCTCGGACGACGTGCGATCGACCATGTCGGCGACGGCGTGCTCGTACGCGCTCCACTTGGCGCGATTGCGCCAATCGTCGGGTGTGATCTTGAAGCGCTTGAACGAAGTTTTTTCCCGCGCCTTGAAGCGCCGATATTGCTCGGCCTTGCTGATCTGCAG
>CATPAO010000309.1 GCA_955652025.1 Casimicrobiaceae bacterium | reverse complement strand
GAGGAAGCGGGCGACCGCCGTCCGGGGGTGGACGGGCCCGCCCACGCCGCAACCGCAAGCGCAGCCAAGGTCGCAGCAGGAGCAGCCAAAGCCACAAACGCGCGGGCCGACGGCCGTTCAGGGCGTGGCGCAGACGAATTAATGGCGCCTACGGGCCCCTGACACCAAATCCGCGCCGTGGCGCCCGCAGATGCCACGGCGTTTTTCTGTCGGGCATTTCCGGAAGCCGCGCGCGGCATCGGGCGTGCGCGAATGTGTCGTAAACTGGTTTCGATTTCACCCGCCGTCGCAGCGGGGTCACCGATCCGGTGGACTTGGGCAGAAGGAGGTCAGCATGCAATCATCGGCACCCGCGCCGCTTCGTCGCGCCGGCACGACCGCGGTGCATTCGCTCGAGCGCTTCGTTTTCAGTGTGCCCGATCTCGACCAGGCGGCGGACTTCTACGGCGCGTTCGGGCTCGACGTGCGGCGCGCCGACCGGCGACTCGACCTCCATACGTTTGGTCATCCGCATCGCTGGGGATCGATCTATCTCGGGCACGGTCCGAAGCGACTCGAGTACGTGAGCTTCGCCGCGTACCCCGAGGACATCGAGACGCTGACACGACGCTTGGCCGAGCGCGGAATCAAGACGACCGAACCGCATCGGCTCGCCGACGAGCCTGGATTGTGGATCGCCGATCCAGACGGCACGGCGGTGCAGATCCTCGCGAGCGAAAAATGCTCGCCGGCAGCGAAGGGTGCGCCTGCGTCGCAGGCCGAGATTCCCGTTGGCAAGGGCGCCGCGCCCAGTCGCTCGAAGGCGCACCCCGTGCGTCCGCGCCGACTTTCGCACGTGCTCTTGTTCAGCTCGGATGTCCCGCGGTCGGTGCGTTTTTATTCCGAAGCGGTCGGGCTGCGGCTTTCGGATCACTCAGGCGAGTTCATCGCCTTCATGCACGGCGCGCATGCAAGCGATCATCACATTCTGGCGTTCGCGAAATCGGACGCACCCGGATTGCATCATTCAAGCTGGGACGTCGCGACGTTCGACGACGTGGGCCTCGGGATGCAGCAGATGATCGATCGCGGGTATCCGGACGGATGGGGCGTTGGCCGCCATGTGATCGGCTCCAACTATTTCCGCTACGTCCTGGATCCGTGGGGCAGCTTCGCCGAGTACTCGTACGACATCGACTTCATCGGGGCCGACGTCGAGTGGCAGTCGGCCGATCACCCGCCGGACGATTCGATCTTCGTTTGGGCACCGCCGATGCCCGATTACTTCATCGTCAATCACGAAAGCCCGGCACTGCGGGCCAAAGCCGCGTAGCACGGTTTCGGATCATCCGCGATATCAACGCCGAAGGCGTCGCGATACTCCTAGTCGAGCAAAACGTCGCGATGGCGCTCGACCTCGCGCAGCGGGCCTACGTATTGGAGGAGGGCCGGATCGTCGCCGAAGGCGCGCCCGCTACGCTGCGCCTGGAGCCGCATATCCGCCGCGCCTACCTGGGTATGGCGCCTGATAGTCCGGATGGCGTCGTCCCCTAGAGACGCAAGTTGCGGAGCGCGCCACGTTGAGCGGATACTTTGCGGTCGTCACTTAGCGTTTCGCGCATTTGGATGAACATCGACTGGATCGCCTTCACACCGTGGTCGGCATTGATCGGCGGCGCGATCATCGGCGTGGCCGCCGCCATCCTGGCGCTTTGCAACGGGCGGATCGCAGGTATCAGCGGCATCGTCGGCGGGCTTCTGCGACCGTCATTTCCCGACGTGACATGGCGCGTGGCCTTCGTCGCGGGACTGCTGCTGGCGCCGTTGGTGTACGCGCTTTTCCATTCGCTGCCGGACGTCACGATCGACGCCGGCTACTCCGCGCTGATCGTTGCCGGCCTCGCGGTGGGCCTCGGAACGCGCTACGGATCCGGCTGCACGAGTGGGCATGGCGTGTGTGGACTTTCGCGGCTTTCGCCACGCTCGATCGTCGCCACCGTGGCGTTCATGGCGGCGGGATTCGCGACCGTGTACCTCGTGCGTCACGCATTGAACATTTGAGGCGAAAGATGCAGGCGCTGACAGCTTTGCTGGCGGGATTGGTCTTCGGCATTGGGTTGATCGTCTCCGGGATGGTCAATCCTGCCAAGGTGCTCGGATTTCTCGATCTCGCCGGGAAATGGGATCCGTCGCTGGCGCTCGTGATGGCGGGCGCGATCGCGGTCGGCGCCTTGGCCTTTGCCCTCGCCGGCAAGCGCAACCAGACGTTGCTCGGCACGCCGGTGCTGTTGCCCTCGGACCGGCGCATCGATCGGCGCTTGGTGTTGGGCAGCCTCTTGTTCGGCGTCGGCTGGGGGCTGGCGGGATTTTGCCCCGGTCCGGCGCTGGTCGCACTCGGCGCCGGCTATGCCAAAGCGGTCGTGTTCGTCGTCGCGATGCTGGCCGGGATGCTCATCTTCGAGTGGGCCGAGCGCATGCGGGCGGAGCCCGCAGCCGTTGCGGCGTCTCGCGTCCAAACGACCGAATAGAGCGCTGCGCTCTCCGCGCTGAGGCCCGGCATGTTGATCTTCCGCCAACTGTTCGATCCCACGTCGTCGACGTACACGTACCTGGTCGGCGACGGCCGCACGCGGGAGGCGGTGCTGATCGATCCGGTGTTCGAGCAGGCGCGCCGCGACACGGCGCTTTTGCGCGAGCTCGACTTGAAGTTGGTCGCGACCGTCGAAACGCACGTGCATGCCGACCACGTGACCGCTGCCTGGATGTTGAAGCAGCAATTCGGCAACGCGATGGCGCTTTCCGCGCAGTCCGGCGCCGCCGGGGCCGATCGCTATCTCGCCCATGGCGACCGCATCGCGTTCGGTCGACGCCATCTGGAAGTGCGCGCGACGCCGGGCCATACCAAAGGCTGCATCACGCTCGTGCTCGATGACGAGAGCGCAGCGTTCACCGGTGATTGCCTGTTGATTCGCGGCAGCGGCCGGACTGATTTTCAGCAGGGCGATGCGCGCGCACTGTATCGTTCGGTGCGCAGCCAAATTTTGACGTTGCCGCCGGCATGCCTTCTCTACCCGGCGCACGATTACCGCGGATTGACGGTCACCAGCGTTGCAGAGGAACGTCGTTTCAATCCGCGCCTGGGCGGCGAGATCGGCGAAAGCGATTTCGTCGGCTACATGAACAATCTCGGTCTGCCGCATCCGAAGCTCATCGAGATCGCGGTGCCGGCCAATCTTCGCTGCGGCCAGCCCGCGCTCGAGTCCGCGCTCCCCGCCGAGCCCGCGTGGGCGCCGCTCACGTTCACCTTCGCGGGCATTTTCGAGATTCAGCCACAAGCGTTGGAAGAGCACGCAGCGACGGCACAGATCATCGACGTGCGCGAGCGTGACGAGTTCGAAGGACCGCTCGGGCGAATCAACGGCGCGCGTTGGATTCCGTTGGGCGAGCTCGCGAAGCGCGTCGGCGAGCTCACGCGCGATCGACCGGTGGTTGCGGTCTGTCGCTCCGGCGCGCGCTCGGCGCAGGCATCGATCCTCCTGCAGCAGGCCGGCTTTACCGATGTCGCCAACCTGGCCGGCGGGATGCTGCGTTGGCGCGCGGAGGGACTGCCCGTCGATGGCGCGAGGGACTAGTAGGGTTCGTTGCGCTGACTCGCCACGCAGTTCAAGGCCTGTGGCGACGAGTCCGTGCTGAACATGAGGCGAGCCGCCGTCTTCGTTTCCTACCGCTTGTCAGGGGGTATGGTTTTGATTGTAGCTGCGAATCGAGCGTGACCTTCCGCGTCAACCGGCCTATGCCGGACCTTGGTACTTGCAGGGTCCTTACCAAGGAAGTTGTCACCTTTCCAATTCTTCGATGGTCTGATTGGCCTTGGAACAAATCCGCCGCCACAGTTCGGGCACACGTTTTCTAAGACGTTTTCGACGCACGTCGCGCAAAATGTGCACTCGTAGGTGCAGATGCGCGCTTCAGGTGAGTTGGGAGGCAGGGCCTTGTTGCAATTCTCACAAGTCGGTCTGAGTTCAAGCATGCCGCTCTCTTCTTTTCGGGCGACGACTAACGCGTCATAGGGCGCACTTGCCGACGTAGCCCTCCGACACCGTCGATTCGGATTCGGCGGACGGCACGCCGTGCCCGTCGAACAGTACGGGGAGCTGATTCGCGATACCGAGCTTCGCGTCGTTGCGACGACGCTCGTTGACGACGCGGACGATATTCCACTCGTCGTGCGCACCGCGGCTGAACGCCGTCGACGCCTTGAGCGCGTAGTAGTTGCGAAACGCGGTCTTCGAGAGGCCGTCCCTGGCCGCTTTCTCGAAGCCGGCGTCGGACTTGATCCGCTTGTCGTAGAACTGATCGATCTTCGCCATGTCGCCGTTGCCGTCGAAGCCGAAATAACGGGCGAAGTCCTGCGGGCCGACGAAATAGACGAAATCGATATCCTCGCCGAGACCGTTCGGGCCCTCGAGCAGGGTCGTCCACATCAGCATGTAGTCGGCGCCACCGCCGTTCGGAATGTCGGCGTCCGCCGTACCCGGATTCAGCACGAACACCTGATCGCCGCCGAATCGCTTTTCGACCGCGGTCTTCGCGGCTTCGGCCACTTCCCTGTTGACGTTGAAGTTGCCGCCGCCCGACGGCGACAATGGGACGCTCATGTAGCCGACGAGCTTGCCGGCTTTCCTTTGGTCGGCGAGGAGCTGCCGGAATCGTGTCACCTTGCTGTCGATCGTCGTCTTGAGGTCGCCATTGACGCAGTAGCAGAGTCCGATTTTCGTGCATTCGGTCGACTTGGCGGCGAGCGCATCGCCGATCGAGATCAGATAGGCCGCCGCGACGGCGCCGCCGACGGTACAGAGGGCCCGCGCTCGCGCACGCATGATCAATCTCCCGCCACAAAAACCGTGATCTTGCGCCAACGCGGCACAGTTCAACATTTCGGCGCCGCAGTCGGCAGCGCGAAATCCTTGTATTGCTCGCGCAGTGTCTTCTTCGAGAGCTTGCCGGTCGCGGTGTGCGGCAGCTCGTCGATGAAAACGACGTCGTCGGGAATGCACCAGCTTGCGATCTTGCCGCGGTAGAAGTCGAGCATCGCCTCGCGCGTCAGGTCCGTGCCCGGTCGTTTCACCACAAGAAGCAGCGGACGCTCATCCCATTTCGGATGCCGGACACCGATCACGGCCGCCTCGATCACCGCCGGATGGCCGACGGCGATGTTTTCGAGCTCGATCGAACTGATCCACTCGCCGCCCGACTTGATCACGTCCTTCGAGCGGTCGGTGATCTGCAAGTAGCCGTCGGCGTCGATCGAGCCGACGTCGCCGGTCGGAAACCAGCCGTCCAGCGTGAGCGGATTGCCGCTTTCGCTCTTGTAGTACTCGCGCGCGACCCACGGTCCCTTGACCAGCAGGTTGCCGGCGGCGTTACCGTCACGCGGTAACTCGCGGCCCTCGGCGTCGACAATTTTCATGTCCACCCCATAGAGCGCGCGGCCCTGCTTGAGCGCCAGATTGAGCCGATCCTCGGGCGTGAGATCGACGTGCTTGCCCTTCGGTGTCCCGATCGTCCCGACCGGGCTCATTTCGGTCATGCCCCAGCCGTGCTGGACGCGCACGCCGAAATCGTCGCGCAACGTCCGCATCATCGCCGGCGGACACGCGGAGCCGCCGATCGTTGTCACTTTGAGCGTCGAGAATTTGAGATTGTTCTGCTTCATGTGATTGATCAAGCCGAGCCACACGGTGGGCACGCCCGCTGAGCTGTCCACGCGCTCGTTCTCGAACAGCTCGTACAGGCTCTTGCCGTCGAGGCCGCAGCCCGGGAACACCAGCTTGGCGCCGACCATCGGCGCGGAATAGGGGATCCCCCACGCGTTGACGTGGAACATCGGGACGATCGGCAAGACGACGCTTCGCGCGGAGTAGCCCTTGGCGTCGGGCAGGCACACCGCCATCGCGTGCAGGATCGTCGAGCGATGCGAGAACAAGACGCCCTTGGGATGGCCGGTCGTTCCCGACGTGTAGCAAAGCCCCGAAGCCGTGTTCTCGTCGAATTCGGGCCAGTCGTAATCGTCGCGCTCGGCGGCGAGCAGTTCCTCGTAGCAAAGTAGATTGGGGATCGCCGCCGTCGGCATATGCGCGCGATCGGTCATCGCGATCCAGCCGTCGACGCCTCGACACAGGGGCACGAGCTTTTCGACCAGCGGAACGAACGTCAGATCGAAGAACACATAGCGGTCGGCCGCGTGGTTGACGATGTAAATCAGCTGGTCGAGAAAAAGGCGTGGATTGATCGTGTGGACGATCGCGCCCATCCCCGAGACACCGTAGTACAGCTCGAAGTGGCGGTATCCGTTCCAGGCGAGCGTTCCGACGCGGTCTCCGATCCTGACACCGAGGCGAGCCAATGCGCGCGCCAGCCGGCGCGATCGCGCGTGGGCGTCCCGGTACGTGTAGCGGTGAATCGGCCCTTCGACGGTCCTCGACACGATTTCGGTGTCGGCGTGAAAGCGATCCGCGTGGCGGATCAACGACGAGATCGCGAGCGGCGTGTTCATCATGAGACCGTGCATGCAAGTTTCCTCTGGACGATTCTTGGTCGGCACCCTCGTTGACGGACCGCTCCTGGCGCGCTTGATATGCGACGCTCGCACCGTTAGCATCCGCTCTTCACGGGTCGAGCCGGCCGTGACGCGCCTCCTTGGTGTACGCCACGACCGAAAGAACCCGACATCCGCAAGAAGGAGGAGCCATGCGTAGTCGCATCCGTAGTGGCGTGGAAG
>CATPAO010000308.1 GCA_955652025.1 Casimicrobiaceae bacterium | reverse complement strand
CCTTTCATCAATCCAATCACCGGGGCGAGATAGCCGGGCTTGAACCGCGCCAGCAGCGCCGCACGCTGGCCGACCGATTTCGCCGCGTACCAACTCGACAACCACAGGACCATCGCGTCGGAAAACAGAAGCGGTGCGCGCGACAATGCGTCGACGCCGCCGGCGAGCACGAGGTCGGAGCGCCCGGCACGGATGTTGTTGATCGCCGAGTCGAGCGCCTGCATCCCGGACGCGCAATTGCGCATCACCGTCCACCCGGGCACCTTGTGGCCGCAGCCCATCCGCAGTGCCGCGACGCGGCCGATGTTCACTTCGTCGGGTGACGGCGCCGCGCAGCCGATGATCACTTCGTCCAGGTCCGGCGGCGCGAACGGCTGCCGCAGCAGGAGCGCACGTCCCGCGTCGGTCGCGAGATCGGACGCCGCAAACGGACCGGGCCTGTTCTTCGATTTGAGGAACGGCGTTCGCGCGCCGTCGACGATGTAAATTGGTTCGGTCATTGACGTACCCCCGCGCTTGCGACTGTCGCCGCTGCGCTGCCCCCAGAGGGGGAGTAATTCGCGCCTTGGGACGGCCCGGCGGCGCTCGTGGTCATGGCAACCTCGACTTACGCGGCTTCACGCCGTCGCGGCGGTTCCGTCGCGCGGGGCGCCATCGCGGCCGGGTCGTGTACGGTGATCGGATCGGCGGGTACCAGCATCGACACGCCCAAGTCCGGCGGGAAATCGTCGACGCGGATCACCTGCGCCGTCAGGTCGCGCGCGGTAACCACGGTCTCGCCCTCGGCGGCCGTGATGATGCCTGCCGTCTTGGCGCGCTCCACCAATTGCTCGATGTCGCCGCCTGGCGGCAGCTTCGCGTCGAGCCGGCCGTCCCGCGTCGCCGTCTTGATCCGCGCCTCGATCGGCGCCGACGCGAGCGTGGCCGCGAGCGCGCGTTCGATCAACGCGATCGGATTATCACCGTGCTGCGGGAGGTACATGCCCGCAGTCAGCCGATCTCGGGTGGCCGAAGGCTCGATCAACAGCCGTGCGACCTCATGGCCGATCGCATCCGACGGCACGACGTACGGCCGCCCGAGCGGGAACACGATCCGCCGCATCAGCGCGGCGAGCAGGCGATTCGGAAAATTGGAAATCACACCCTCGAGCGCGTTCTGCGCCGCGAACATCGCGTCCCAGATCGCCCAGTGCAGGAGCGGCGCGTCGTCGGCTTGCCGCCCTTCCATCTCGTAGCGCTTGAGCGTCGCCGAGCACAAGTAGAGCAGCGACAGCACATCTCCCAACCGGGCCGACAACTTTTCCTTGCGCTTCAACGCGCCGCCCAACGATCCCATCGAGACGTCGGCTAGAAAACCGAGCGCCGCGGAGAATCGCGTCAATTGCTGGTAGTAGCGGCGCGTCCGTGGGTCGACATCCACGGTCACGGCGACGAAATGCGAGCCGCTGAGACCCATGACCAGCGTGCGCGCCATGTTCGACAGCGCGAAGCGCACGTGGCCGAACATCGCGGCGTCGAACGCGGCCGACGCCTTCGCGCGGTCGACTTCGCGCGTCGCCTGGATCTCCTTCAACACGTACGGATGGCAGCGGATCGCGCCCTGGCCGAACACGATCAGACTGCGCGTCAGGATGTTCGCGCCCTCGACGGTGATCGCGACCGGAAGTTGCATGTAGGCCGCGGCGATGAAATTCGACGGCCCCATGCAGATGCCTTTGCCGCCGGCGATGTCCATCGCGTCGATGACGACCTTGCGCGCACGCTCGGTCAGATGCAGCTTCGCGATGCCGGACAACACCGCCGGCTTCTCGCCCAGGTCGACCGCCCAGGCGGTCAGCGCGCGCGCCGCGTCCATCATGTACAGGTTGCCGCCCATTCGCGCGAGCGGCTCCTCGATCCCTTCGAACATGCCGATCGGCGTCTTGAACTGTTGCCGCACGCGCGCATAGCCGCCGGTCGCGCGCACGGCGAGCTTCGCCATCCCGGTGCCGGTGGCCGGCAGCGAGATGCCACGTCCCGCAGCCAGGCATTCCATCAGCATCCGCCAGCCGCGTCCCAGCATCGGCGCTCCGCCGATGATCCAATCCATCGGGATGAATACGTCGCGGCCCCAGTTCGGGCCGTTCTGGAACACCGCGTTCAGCGGCATATGGCGACGACCGATTTGCACCCCCGGATGCGTCGTTGGGATCAGTGCACAGGTGATGCCAATGTCGTCCTTGTCGCCGATCAAATGGTCGGGATCGTAGGCGCGAAACGCGAGCCCGAGCAGCGTCGCCACCGGCCCCAGCGTGATGTAGCGCTTCTCCCACGTGAGCCGCAATCCGAGCACGCGCGCGCCGTCGTGCTCGCCCCAGCAGACGATGCCGTAATCGGGAATCGCGGCCGCATCGGACCCCGCGTACGGATTCGTCAGCGCGAAACACGGAATCTCGAGACCCTTCGCGAGCCGCGGCAGGTAACGGCGCTTTTGCTCGTCGGTGCCGTAGTGGGCGAGCAGCTCGCCCGGACCGAGCGAATTCGGCACCATCACGGTCACCGCGACCGTGCTCGAATGCGTCGCCAACTTGGTCATCACCTGCGAGTGCGCGTAGGCGGAAAAGCCCAGGCCGCCGTACTCCTTCGCGATGCTCATGCCGAGAAAACCTCGCTCCTTGATGAACTGCCAGACGGGCGGCGGCAAGTCCTTGTAGATGTTCGTCGTCTCCCAGTCGGTGACCATCGCGCAGAGCAGGTCGACGTCGTGGTCGAGAAAATGTTGCTCGTCCGGTGTCAACGTCGGCTTCGGAACGGCGAGGAGCCGCTCCCAGTTCGGATGTCCCGAAAACAATTCGGCGTCCCACCACACGGTCCCCGCCTCGAGCGCCTCGCGCTCGGTCTCCGACATCGGCGGCATCACTTTGCGGAAAATGGAGAGAACCCGATCGCTGACGATCTTCCGGCGCAACAGGGGGACATTGAGAATGATGGCGATGACAGCGAAGCCGATCGCCAGCGCTGCGACGAACCCGGCGGGCAGCAGCGCCGCCGACCAGGACCAGGCGATGAACCCGGCGAGCACGAGCGTCCAGACGATGCCGGAGGCGTTCATGTAGGCGAGCGCGATTATCGCGAGGAGGAGCAGCACGAGCCAGAGTAGAGTGATCATCGTTCGATCCTTATTGACGCCGCGCCAACTCGCCGTCGAGCTCGCGCGTGACATCGGAGAGATCCGGTAACGGCGCCAGCAGTCCCGCCAACAGGAACGGCGCGAGACGCCGGAGCAGTATTTCGTCGTTGTCGGATTCGAGCGGATTCAACTCGGCGATCAGCTTGAGCGCGTCGGTGCCGGCGAGCGTGTACGACAGCGCCCCCATGATGAAATGCAGCCGCCACGACAACTCCTTGCGCGGCAGATTCGGTAGCGCGCGGGCGAAGGCGTCCTTGAATCGCGCGATCATCACCGCATACTGCTCCGACAGGAACCGGCGGATGAACGGCGCCGGGTCCGCATAGGCGCGGCCCAGGAGCCGCAGGAAATTCTTGCCGCCGCGTTCGGGATCGCGCGCGAGCGTGAGCGCCGGTGCGAACAGCGCCATCAGAATTTTCTCGCACGACAGCGGGCCGGGCATCGCGTCGGATTCGAGACGCGTCAGGAGCGCGACCCGGTCCTGGTTCATCGGATCGAGACGGCGCGTCAGCACGGCCTGGAACAGTTCCTCTTTGGTGCCGAAGTGATAGTTGACCGCGGCCAGATTCACGTCGCCGGCAGCGGTGATCGCGCGGAGGCTCGTCGCTTCGAAGCCATGCTCCATGAACAGGCTCTCTGCGGCGTCAAGAATGCGTCCCTTGGT
>CATPAO010000307.1 GCA_955652025.1 Casimicrobiaceae bacterium | reverse complement strand
CCGACGCGACCACCTTGCGCATCAGCCGCCGCGTCTCGGGCGCGACCGCGAACCCGAGCCGGGCGGCAAAGCGCGCGACGCGCAGCACGCGCAGCGGATCCTCGACGAACGCCGGCGCGACGTGGCGCAGGATCCCCGCGCGAAGATCGGCCTGCCCGCCGTGCGGATCGATCAGGCGGCCGCGCTCGTCGACCGCCATCGCGTTGATCGTGAGATCGCGCCGCGCGAGGTCGTCTTCGAGCGTGACCTCGGGCGACGCGAAAAACTCGAAGCCGCGATAGCCGCGTCCGTGCTTGCGTTCGGTTCGCGCGAGCGCATATTCCTCGCGCGTTTCCGGGTGCAGGAACACCGGAAAATCGTTGCCGACGGGCTTGTATCCCGAGGCCGTCATCAGCTCGGGCGTGGCGCCCACGACGACCCAGTCGCGATCGCCGCCGGCGCGACCGATCAACTCGTCGCGAACCGAACCGCCGACGCGATAAATCCGAAACGGCTGCCGCGCAGCACGACGCATCGTGAAACCGCTACCTGCCGCCCTGCGTGCGCATCGGATCGTACTTGCTGCGCACCGCCGCGGGTGCCAAGTAGGACGGCGCGACCGCCTCCAACGCCGTCGGCGCCAGGCTGAATACGGGCGGAAACGGTCCATCGCACACGGCGTCTTTCCGCATCGTCCCGAGCGCATCGCGACTCAAAAGATGCCCCGGCAAGAGCTCGAAGAGCCTCGCCTGCCATGCTGACATGCGCGGGCCGAGCGGAATGATGGGTCTCGCGTAGCCGGTGACGTCACCGACATACGTGACGAGCTCCCGCAGCGTGTACGCGTTCGGCCCACAGAGCTCGTAGCGCTTTCCGATCGTCGCATCGTCGGCCAACGCCCGGGCGAAGCAGTGCACGACGTCGGCGACGTATACCGGCTGAAATCGCGCGTTCGGCGCCGCAAGCGCCAGCACGGGCAATCGCCGTTGCAGCGTGGCGAACAGATTGAGCAGCGTGTCCTCGCGCCCGAAGATCACCGACGGCCGGAAGATCGTCCACGCGAGCCCCGAGCTTGCCACGATCGTTTCGGCCTCGCCCTTGGAGCGCAGGTAGCGGCTCGGTCCGGAACGATCGGCATTTTGCGCGCTCATGTGCAGAAGGCGCGTCGTGCCGCTCGCCCGCATTGCGTTCACGATGCCGCGCGCAAGCTCGACATGGACGCGCGCGAACGTGTCGCGGCCGCGCTCGTGCAGAACGCCGATCAAATTGACGACCGCCGTCGCATCGCGGAATACGCGGGCGAGCGCAAGCGAATCGTGCGGATCGGCCTCGGTCACCTGCACCGTCGGCAGCAGGATCAAATGCCTCGCCTCATACCGCCTTCGCGTCACGACGGTGACGCGTTGTCCGGCGGCCGCGAGGCGGGCGACCAGATGGCGGCCGACGAAACCGCTGCCGCCCAGCACCACGACGTGCCGGACCCCAGCCATTACTCGGTCTCTGCGGCGACGGCGGCGGTCGCGGCGTTCTTCGGCTGCACGGTGCCGAGCCGCGAAGACAGCGAAATGTAGGGACGATCGAGGGCGCGGGTATAGAGCATGGCGTTCGCGAGGACCTTTTTCACGTAATCGCGCGTCTCGGTGAACGGGATGGTCTCGACCCAGATCGCACCTTCGAGCGGCGCGGCAACCGGACGCCACGCCTGCGCGCGGCTCGGTCCCGCATTATAGGCAGCCGCGGCGAGTGCCGGCATCTTGTCGAGCCGGTCCTGCCAATACTTGAAATAAAAAGCGCCGAATTGCGTGTTGAGATCGACCTGCGCGATCTGCGCGGTCTTGTAGTCGGCGCGCGCCAGCTGTTTCGCGACCCACCTTGCCGTGCCCGGCATCAGCTGCATCACGCCCACGGCACCGGCCGAGGACACGACGTCGGGAACGAAGCGCGATTCCTGCCGCGCGATTCCGTAGAGCAGTTCGACGGCGATGTCCTGGTCGCGCGCAGCGGCGCCGAACTCGGCTTGGTACGGCGCCATGTAGCGGAGCCCGAAATCGTGGCGGAGCACGGTCCGCTCGGCGGTGTTGATCGCGCGATCGTAGAGACCGACCCGGCGGGCGTATTCGGCCGCCAGCAGTAACGTTTCGTCGTTCTGGCCGCGCACGATGCTGACCCATTCGCGCTGCGACTCGGGCCTCATGTCGAGTGCGGCCAGCTTGACGACTCGTTGCACGTCGCTGCGCGTTCCGAACGCGGAGAGCGCCTCGGCGGACGGTTGCACCGGCTCGCTCTTGAGCGCCGCGAGCTGTTCCGGGCCGCGTCCCACCGCCTCGGCGGCCAAGAGGCCATAGAAATGAACGTCGACCGCCAACGCGGCATACAACGCGTCGGCTGCGGCCGGGTCGCCCAGCGCGGCCGCCGCGCGCGCCTTCCAATAGCGCCACGCCGGCTCCTGCTGGTCGCTTTCCGGCAATGCGGCGATGGCGGCCCGCACATCGGACCACGCCAGCGCACGCAACGCCGCGCGCACGCGCCACGCTTGCATCTCGGGTGTGAGCGGCGCATCGCCGATTTCACGGAACCATTCATTGGCGAGCGGATTGAGCTGTCGTGCCGCATGGTAGGCGACACGCGCGTTGCCGTACTGCCGCATCGGTTTGGGAAGACGATCGCGCCACTTGACCCACGCCGCGCGCGCGCCGTCGGCGTCCTTGCGCGCACCGCGTTCCAATGCATACGCCGCGAGATCCTGCCCGGCGGCGGTCTTCCAGGCGAACACGCCCTTGGCGAGCGTGCGCACTGGATCGCGTTCGGTCGCCACTAATTCCTTGAGCCCGATCCGCTCCTTGCCGGAGAACTCCGCGGCGATCGCTTGTGCGAGTCGCACGTTGCCGGCTTCCGCGGCCAGGCGGAATCGCAGGCGCCGGTCCGCGCTCGACAGGAGCCCCTTGTCGAACAGCGCGGCGAAGAGCGGCTCGCACGCGTCCGGCGTTGCGCTGCCGGTGAACCAGAGCGGCTTCGCGGCGGGGAGCGCGGCGTCGCCGTCGCGCTGCCAACGGAACAGGATGCCGTAGCAGGTGAGCTCGCTGTCCTCACCGGCCGCGGGCGGATAGTCGAGCGCGAAGCGGGTCCAATCGCCTCGTTTGCCGAGTGACTTCAGCCACTCCACGCGCAAACGCTCGGCGAGCGGCGTGCTTAAGGATTCGGTCAGAAAACCGCGCACGGCATCGTACTCCGCATCGTCGATGCGCGCCTTGAGCTGCCAGTAGATGACGTACGGCGCCAGTATGTGACCTTTCAGGCTCGGCGCGAGCGCGTCGAGCTTGGCCTTGTCGCCATGTTCGAAGCTCTCCTTCGCGGCCAAGAAATCGGTGTCCGATTGCGCCCTCGCCTCGGCAGCGAAGATGCCAGCGGCACCGACGATCGCCGCCCAGGCGATGACACCGCAAAACGCGCGTCGCCCAAGCCTCGCCAACGAGGGGCCTGTCGGGCTTGCCTTCGCGTATGCGACGGAGGCGATTTGGGCGCAGTTCAAGGCGCGAGTCCGAAGGCATACCGGCCCTATGGCGAGGGCGAGTAACGCAGAAATGCGCCCAAAGCGACCCGTCCCTTCGGGTTGCTGCCAAAAAGCGCGTCTACGACGTTGCTCGGCTGGCGAATCTTCGCGATATTCGCTGCACCTCGCGCCTAGCATCCATCCCTTTTTGGCATTGCAACGCATACGTGAAGGTAAGTCCGACAGGCCCCTAAGCTCAAACTAACGAGAACGTCCGCGCACCAGTGTCGGATGACAAAGTAGGAACTGGTTTCAGAGGACCGGATGCTAAAATCGTTCCAAGAAATCAAGGGGGATCGATGGCACAGCGCAAGGCGGCACCTCTGGTCGGCCTGGTGATGGGCAGCGACAGCGACTGGGACGTCATGCGGCACGCCGCGCGGGAGCTCGAGGCCTTCGGCATCCCCTTCGAAGCGCGAGTCGTATCGGCGCATCGGATGCCCGACGACATGTTCGAATATGCGGAAGACGCCGGACCGCGCGGCATCCGCGTTCTCATCGCCGGCGCTGGGGGCGCGGCGCATCTTCCCGGCATGCTGGCCGCCAAGACTGTGGTGCCCGTGCTCGGCGTGCCCGTGCCGTCCAAATACTTGCGCGGCGAGGATTCGCTCCATTCGATCGTTCAAATGCCGCGCGGCATTCCGGTCGCCACATTCGCGATCGGCGAGGCGGGCGCGGCCAACGCCGCGCTGTTCGCCGTCGCGATGATCGCGGGCAGCGATCCGATCGTGGCAAAAAAACTCGCCGCGTTTCGTGCGAAGCAGACCGACGCGGCACGGGCAATGCGCGTCCCGCCGCCGACGGCGTGATGACGCCGACGCCGGCATCCCGGCGATTCCACCGCTAGTCCGCCCGATGACGACTCGAACACGCGCAATGCGCGGCGACGCCGTTCCGATCGCACCCGGCGCCTGGCTCGGTCTCCTGGGCGGCGGCCAACTCGGGCGGATGTTCTGCATGGCCGCGCAAGGCCTGGGCTACAAGGTCGCGGTGCTCGACCCCAGCGATCACTCGCCGGCCGGCAGCGTCGCCGACCGCCACCTTCGCGCAGATTACCTCGATCCGAAAGCGCTCGCGGAACTGGCGTCGTTATGCGCCGCGGTAACCACCGAATTCGAGAACGTGCCGGCACCGGCGCTCGAAGTGCTTGCGCGAAGCGCGCGCGTGGCGCCGACCGCCACGAGCGTCGCCATCGCGCAGGATCGGATCAGCGAAAAGACGTTCCTCTCCGGGCGCGGCTTCGGCGTCGCGCCGTTCGCGGTGTTGCGCAGCGTCGAGGACGCGACCCGCGCGGATCCGCGTCTCCTGCCGGGCATCGTCAAGAGCGCGCGGCTGGGCTACGACGGCAAGGGCCAGATCCGCGTTGCATCACGCGACGAAGTCGCCGCGGCTTTCGTCGCGATGCGCGGACAGCCTTGCGTGCTCGAGCAATTCGTGAGTTTGGCGTGCGAAGTATCGGTGATCGTCGCGCGAAACGAGGACGGCGGGTGCGCGAGCTGGCCGGTCGCCGAGAATCGCCATCGCAACGGCGTTCTCGATGTCTCGATCGCGCCGGCGCGCGTCACGCCGGCGCTTGGCGAGGAGGCGCGGGAGCTCGCGGCGCGCGTCGCCGCCACGCTCGACTATCGCGGTGTGCTGTGCGTCGAAATGTTCGTGACCAAGACGGGCACGCTTCTGGTCAACGAGATCGCACCGCGGCCGCACAACAGCGGCCACTACACGATCGACGCTTGCGTCACGTCGCAGTTCGAACAACAAGCCCGCGTGCTGGCGGGACTGCCGTTGGGCGACCCGCACCAGCACACACCGGCGGTGATGGTGAATCTCCTGGGCGACATTTGGTTCGCCGGCGGAAGCTCGAGCGCGCAGCGCGAGCCCGACTGGCCGGCGGTCCTCGCGCATCCGCGCGCGAAACTTCACCTGTACGGCAAGGCCGAGCCGCGGCGCGGACGCAAGATGGGGCACGTG
>CATPAO010000306.1 GCA_955652025.1 Casimicrobiaceae bacterium | reverse complement strand
GCGCCGTCGTTGACGCCCGACGCGTTGCCTGCCGTTACGGTGCCGTCTGGCCGCACGACGCCCTTGAGTTTGGCGAGCGTCTCCAGCGTCGTCGCGCGCGGATGCTCGTCCTGCTTGAACACGACGGGATCGCCCTTCTTCGACGGAATCGTCACCGGCACGATCTCCTCCGCCAGCCGCCCGGCGAGGATCGCTGCGGCGGCACGTTCCTGGCTGCGAAGCGCGAACGCATCCTGATCGGCGCGGCCCACGTTGAAATCCTGCGCGACATTTTCGGCCGTTTCGGGCATCGAGTCGATCCCGTATTTGCTTTTCATCAGGGGATTGACGAATCGCCAGCCGATCGTCGTGTCTTCGATCTTCGCCCCGCGCGCGAACGCGCTTTCGGCCTTGCCGGTGACGAATGGCGCACGCGTCATGCTTTCGACGCCGCCGGCGATCACCAGCGACATTTCGCCGCTCTTGATCGCGCGGCTCGCGACGGCGATCGCGTCCATGCTCGAGCCGCACAGCCGGTTGACCGTCGTGCCGGGGACTTCCTGCGGCAGTCCCGCCAGCAAGAGCGACATCCGCGCGACGTTGCGGTTGTCTTCCCCCGCCTGGTTGGCGCAACCGTAAACGACATCCTCGACCGCCGCCCAGTCGACGTCGCGATTGCGCTCGATCAACGCGCGCAGCGGCACCGCGCCCAAATCGTCGGGACGAACGGGCGCGAGCGCGCCGCCGTAGCGGCCGAACGCGGTCCGTATGGCATCACAAATGAAGGCTTGTTCCATGGCGACCCCGATCATTCACGCGGCGACCGGCGTCGCGGCCATTGCGAGCGGAACACCGGTGAGGCGCGTCAACTCGGCGAGCGACAATCCGTCGACGATCTCGATCACGCGCAATCCTTCGGGCGTCACGTCCAAAACGGCCAGGTCGGTATAGATGCGGTTCACGCAGTTCAGTCCAGTGACCGGATACGTGCAGCGCGAAACGATTTTGCTCTCGCCCTTCTTCGTTTGATGCTCCATCATGACATAGACGCGCTTGGCGCCGATCGCGAGGTCCATCGCGCCGCCGACCGCCGGAATTGCGTCGGGTTGGCCCGTGTGCCAGTTCGCGAGGTCTCCGCCGACGGAGACCTGGAACGCGCCGAGCACGCAGCAATCGAGATGGCCGCCGCGCATCATCGCGAACGAGTCGGCATGATGGAAGAAGGAAGCGCCCGGCAACGCGGTGACCGGCTGCTTGCCGGCATTGATCAAGTCGGAGTCTTCGGCACCGGTCTCCGGCGCGGGTCCCATGCCGAGCAGGCCGTTCTCCGTGTGCAGAATGATTTCGCGATCCTTCGGCAGATGATTGGCGACCAGCGTCGGCAATCCGATACCCAGGTTGACGTACGCGCCATTCGGAATGTCGCGCGCGACGCGCAATGCCATTTGTTCCCGTGTAAAGCGATTCACGATGCACTCCGGAGAAAAGGCGGCGTCACGCGGCGGCGCCCGGTTGCGCGACTAACCGCACCGCGGCCGGAATCTCGACGACGCGCCGCACGAAGATGCCGGGCGTCACGACCGCCTCGGGATCGAGATCGCCCAAGTTCACGACTTCGCGCACTTGTGCAATCGTGCAGCGTGATGCCGAAGCCATGATCGGACCGAAATTGCGCGCCGTTTTGCGATAGACGAGATTGCCCCAGCGATCGCCGCGCTGCGCCTTGATCAGCGCGAAATCGGCGTGGATTGGATATTCGAGCACGTACGGCCGGCCGCCGATCGTTCGCTTCTCCTTGCCTTCGGCGAGCAACGTCCCGTATCCGGTAGGCGTGAAGAACGCGCCGATGCCCGCGCCCGCCGCGCGGATCCGTTCCGCCAGGTTGCCCTGCGGCACCAGCTCGAGCTCGAGGTCGCCGGCGCGGTACAGCGCGTCAAATACGTACGAGTCGGTCTGGCGCGGAAACGAGCAGACGATCTTGCGCACGCGCTTTGCCTTGAGCAGTGCTGCGAGGCCGATGTCGCCGTTGCCGGCGTTGTTGTTCACGATCGTCAACTCGCGCGCGCCCTGTTCGATCAGCGCGTCGATGAGCTCCGACGGCATGCCCGCGGTGCCGAAGCCGCCGATCATCACGGTGGCGCCGTCGGGAATGTCGGCGACCGCCGCGGCGGCGGTGGCTATAGTCTTGTCAATCATCGAGTCCTCGATTCCGGGTACGGCGCGACCTTCTACCGCACTGTTGGTGCGATAATCGCACAACTGTTCGTATACCGCACAGTATAGGGTGCGGCATTTTTCCCGGTCAATGGCCGCGGGCGAAAAAGCGTTCGGTAATCGCGCGCATCATTTTGTATTTTCGGATCGATGCATTCAGCCGCCCGGCCGGCGCAACATGTCGATCACCGGCCGCGTGTCGGGCCGCACGCCGCGCCACAAGACGAAGGACTCGGCAGCCTGCGCGATCAGCATCCCGAGGCCGTCGGCGACTCTCGCCGCGCCGCGCGCCTTCGCTTGTGTCATGAAGGCGGTCGGCTTATCTCCGTAGACCATGTCGTAGGCGAGAGCATCGGCAGCGAAGATTTCGTCGGACAACGGCGGAACGTCGCCGGTGAGGCTCGCCGATGTCGCATTGACCACGACGTCGAACCGTTGCGCGGCAAAGTCCGCGTACGATCCGCCGCGCACGGTTCCGTGCGCCGCAGATTCCCGCGCGAGCGCAAGCGCTTTGTCGACAGTGCGATTGGCGATCGCAAGCGCGAACGGGCGCTGTTGCAGAATCGGCAGCACGACGCCGCGCGCGGCGCCGCCCGCCCCCATCAGCAACACGCGCTTCGCCGTGAGCGGCACGCCCAATTGCGTGACGATGTCGGCGACAAGTCCGGCGCCGTCGGTGTTGTCGCCGAGCGCCACGGCGCCGTCGAACTTGAGCGTGTTCACCGCGCCGGCGCTCCTGGCGCGGCCGGTCAACTCGGTCGCCAGCGCATAAGCATCGAGCTTGAAAGGCACGGTCACGTTGAGACCCCGTCCGCCGTCCGCGCGGAACCTGCGCACAGCGTCCGCGAAGCCGCCAAGCGGCGCGAGAATCGCACCATAGTCCATGTCTTGCGCGGTCTGCCGCGCGAATGTGATGTGGATCCGCGGCGACTTGCTGTGCGCGACGGGATTGCCGATCACCGCGTAATGGTCGGTCACGACGGGATCGACTCCGCGCGGCGGACTTGCGCAGCCATGCGCGCCGGCGCGTTCAGCGCGCCGTCCCCATCGTAGTCGCCGGTTCGTTGCACGATCTCGAAAAAGAAGCGGTCGGCGAAGCTCTGCGTATACGCGTGAAAATACTCGCCGTCGCCGGTGCGTTCGTACAAGATGCCGTGTGCGCGCATTCGCGCGACGAGCGCCGCGTCGAGGTCGAACCGCGCGACGAGACCATCGTAGTAATTGTTCGAGATTGGAACGAACTGGGCACCGCCGGCGGCCAGCGTTCCCATTGTCGCGGCGGCCGGCTCGCGCGTCCACAGCAGGTTCAAGTTCGGACCGTTCAATACGATAATTGTTTTCATCATCGACTCACGGGAGAGAAACGGTTCGTCCGGTTCGCGCGGCATCGGCGATCGCCTGAGTCACGCGCAACGTGGCAACGCCGTCGCGAACACTGCAAAGCGGCGTCGCCTCGCGCCGGATCACCGCGCAGAAGTGGGCGAGCTGCCGCGCCAGCGGATCGGCGCGCCCGACCGCGACGACATCGGTCGCGAACGGCTTCCACCACGACCGCTCGCCGGGGTAAGTCTTCAGGCGCATCGTCGGAAAGGCCAGCGATCCGCGGGCCCCGGCGAATACGTAGCAATCCTCGTCGCCATAGTGCGCGTAACTGGTGTTCTCGCCCGACGTCTGCTCCCAGCTCCGCGCCGACGCTGCCGTGTCTGATAACATGAACGTGCCGAGCGCGCCGTTCGCAAAGGAGAGCCCGATCGCGGCGGTATCCTCGACCGCGAAACCGCGCGTGGCGTTGGACGCCAGCGCCTGCACCGCGACGATCTCGCCGCAGATCGAGCGCAGATCGTCCACTTCGTGAATCATGTTGATCAGGATCGGCCCGCCGCCCGGCTGCTTGCGCCAGGGACCGTCGTCGAAATACGCGTCGGGCTTGCAGAACATCGCGCTTCCCGTCACTGCCACCAGCGGGCCGAGCACGCCGCCCTGTACGATTTCGCGCGCCTTGGTGAGCAGCGGACTGTGGCGTCGATGATGGCCCACCAGCAACGGCACATCGCCTTTTGCCGCCGCAACGACTAGTTGATCCCCGTCGGCCACGGAATCGGCGACGGGCTTTTCGATCAACGCCGCCACGCCGTGTTTGATGCAGTCCAGCGCGTTGGCGACATGCAGCGCGTTCGGCGTCGCGACGATCACGCCGTCGGGTCGCGCCGCAGCGAAGAGCTCGGACAGCGTTGCGTAGCGCGCCACCCCCTGCTCGCGCGCGTAACCGACCGCGCCCGGCGCCGGGTCGACGATGGCGCAAAGATCGCATTCGGCGCTGTCGCGGATCAACTCCGCGTGACGCTTGCCGATGAGGCCCGCCCCGGCGAGCGCAAGGCGTAGGCGCGTCATCGCCCGATCCCTTGCAGCAACGCGCGCGTCTTGGCGAGCATTTGCCGTGTGCGGGCGACGGCCGGCATCGATAGCGTCAACGTCCGCATCGGGATCTCGAGAGATATCGGGATATCCGGGGGCACGTTGCGCACGATGCCGGCGAGATCGAGTCCGCCATCGCCCGGCATCATCCGTTCAGCCCGTGCCTGGTACAGCAACGTTTCCGTATCGCGCGGACGTAACGCCGGTGCGTCGCACAGTTGCATGTAGCGCAATCGCACCACCGGCACATTGGCAATTTCCTCGACGAGGCTTCCGGCGCGATCGAAATGGATCGGATCGATCACGACGCCGGCGTTTCGGTGACCGGCCGCCTCGACGATGCGCGCGCCCTGCACGAAGGTTTT
>CATPAO010000305.1 GCA_955652025.1 Casimicrobiaceae bacterium | reverse complement strand
GCCCCATGCAATGGGGATCGACCGCAAATGCGAGTCGACGCACGAGGCCGACGCGCCGACCGCCGCATTGCGACAGCAGTACGATGAGGCCGAGGCCCTGCGGCGGCCGCGCGACAAGGCAACACAGAGTCAACACCGTCGCCGCATGTCCCGCAGAATTTCCCGCGCGGCATTGCGGCCCGGCAACCCGGTGACGCCGCCGCCCGGATGGGCGCCGGCGCCACATAAATAGAGGCCGCGCACCGGCATCCGGTAGTTCGCGTGGCCGAGGATCGGGCGCGCCGAGAACAGCTGGTCGAGCGACAGCGCGCCGTGAAAAATATCGCCGCCGGTGAGCCCGAATTCGCGCTCGAGATCGAGCGGCGTCAATGCGCGCCTGCCCAGTACCGACGCCTTGAAATTCGGCGCGACGCGGTCGACCGTCTCGATCATCAGGTCGGCGACTTGCTCCTTGCAATCGTCCCACGTCCGGCCCGGATGCACGTCGCCGATTTGCGGATGCACATGTTGGCAAAAAAGGCTCGCGACATGTCGCGACGATGGTGCGAGCGATGGATCGACGACTGATGGAATCAGCATTTCCACGATCGGCGCGCGCGACCAGCCTTCCGTCTTCGCATCGAAGAACGCGCGCTCCATGTAGCGCAACGAAGGTCCCACGATGATGCCGCTCGCATGGTGCGGTTGCGCCGTGCGTCCCGGCAGCGCGGAAAAGTCGGGCAATTCCGACAGCGCGACGTTCATCCGAAACGTCCCGGATCCGCATCTATAGCCGGCGATCCGCGCGCGGAAGTCGGCGTCCTGATGTTCGGCCGAAACGAGGCGCTCGAACAAGAGCTTCGGGTTGACGTTCGCGACGACGCGCTTAGCGCGGATCACGTCGCCGCCGGCGACCTCGACACCGACGGCGCGCCCGCGCTCCACGACGACGCGCGTCACGGCGGACCCGGTCCGCAAGTCGACGCCCCGTTTCATGCATTCCTTCGCCATCGCTTGTGTGATCGCGCCCATGCCGCCCAACGCGTGTCCCCACTGACCACGTTCTCCGTTCACCTCGCCGAACACGTGATGGAGCAGCACGTACGCGGATCCCGCAGCATACGGACTCGCGAAATTGCCGACGATCGAATCGAAGCCGAACGCCGCCTTGATCGGATCGGATTCGAACCAGCGGTCGAGTACGTCGCCGGCGCTCTTGGTCATGAGGTCCAGCAAATCGCGCCGCGCCGGAAGATCGAGCGAGCGGAAACGCCGCGAGAGCTTCCATGCGTCGAACATCGAGCGGAGGTCAGCCCGTCCGCCCGCGCGAACGTTGGGCGGCGTCTGCCGCGACAGCTCGCGCAGTAGGTCGGCGGCACGGCCGAGCATCACGTAGTACTGCGGCAGACGTTCCGCGTCGCGTGCGGAAAATCGGGCGACCTCGGCCTGCGTCGTGGTCAGACCTCCGCCAACCTTCAAATATCCGTTTTCCGGCAGCGGGAGAAAATTGGCGAACGGACGCAGCACGACCCTCAAGCCGTGCGCATGGAGATCGAGCTCGCGGATCACGGCAGCGTCGAGCAGGCTCACCGTGTAGCTCGCCGTCGAGTTGCGAAAGCCGGGATGAAACTCCTCCGTGACGGCGGCGCCCCCGACGACGTTGCGACGCTCGACGACGCACACCGACGCGCCGGCCCCGGCGAGATACGCGGCGCAGACCAAACCGTTGTGGCCGCCGCCGATGACGACAATATCGAAGATGTGGCTGCCCAAAATCATGCGCACTTACGACCTACCATTGGGCCGTGTTTCCGCTTCGCGCCGGCGCGGCCGCCGCGTCCCGATGAACCGGCGCGAGGAGAATCGGGTCGCGCCGGTTATCTCCCGCAGCGGCCGCGATGAGGGATCTTGCGGATGCCCTGCGGCAGGCGGGGCGACTCCTACTCCCCGAAGCCGGCAGCGACCGTCGAAAACCCGCAATCGGCATAGGTGATCTCGCCGGTGATCGCGCTCGACAGCGTCGAGAAATAAAACGCCGCGACGTTGCCAATCTCGTCGATCGTGACGTTGCGCCGCAGCGGCGCATGGTTCTCGACAAAATGGAGAATCTTGGAGAAGCCGCCGATGCCGGCCGCAGCGAGCGTCTTGATCGGTCCGGCCGAAATCGCATTGACGCGCGTGCCTTCCGGTCCCAATGCGGCGGCAAGGTAACGGACGTTCGCTTCCAGGCTCGCCTTGGCGAGGCCCATCAGGTTGTAGTTCGCGATCGCGCGCGCCGCGCCGAGATAGGTGAGCGTCAACAGCGACGCATTGCGGCCCGCCAGCAACGGCCGTGCGGCCTTCGCGAGCGCGGCGAAGCTGTAGCTCGAGACGTCGTGGGCCGTGGCGAAAGCCGCGCGGTTGATGCCGTCCAGAAAATCGCCGGACAACGATTCGCGCGGCGCGAACGCGATCGAATGCAGCAACCCGTCGAGTCCGCCCCACTCGGCCTTCAGCGTATCGAACAAGGTGGCGATCTCTTCGTCCGACGTCACGTCGCAACGATGCAACGGGGCACCGCCGAACTCGCCCGCAATCGTGGCCACGCGATCGCGCAGGTCGTCGTTGACGTAGGTGAATGCAAGCGTCGCGCCTTCGCGCCGGCACGCCTTCGCGATGCCGTACGCGATCGAGCGATTCGACAGGATGCCGGTGATCAGAATCTTCCGGTCGGCGAGGAAGCCCATCTTCGTGCCTCGGGACGAAACGCGCGTCGGATCACCGCGGGACCGTCAGAACTGAAACGGCTTTACCGGCTCGAAGATGCCGCATGCGATCACGTTGTTGCGCACGCCGGGCCGGACCTCCTCGATCTTCCCCCAATAGAGCAGGACGCTGCGACCGGCAAGTCCGTTCTCGCCGGCCGTGTGAACGCCGGACACCGACACCGAGGCTTCGGCGTTGCCGTCGCTGTTCCTCAGCGGCGGGATCAGCGTGGCCGGCGATCGGCCCGGAGGCGCCCACGCCGGCCCGGCCGAAAAACCGTTGGGCGACGAGCAGTTGCCGTTCTGATGGAATGCGACGCGGTATTCGCCGATCGGAAGATTGGTTCCGGACACCATCACCGTAATTCCGTCGCCGCGATCGATGACCCGCACCTTCCCGGACACGGCGGACCCGAGGCCGACGAGCGGCGCCACCAATCCGGGGGAGGGCCCGCCCGAAGGTTTCCCCGTATCGCTCGACTCGAACATCGACTTGAACGAGTATCCGCCCGAGCTGCACCCGGCGAGCGTCATCGAGAAAGCATTGC
>CATPAO010000304.1 GCA_955652025.1 Casimicrobiaceae bacterium | reverse complement strand
CTGTTGCGGCGACGCGACGCCGCCCGGGCCTGGCGCCGACAAGCGCCGCGGTGAAAGGGACGCGACCCGCCTTATTAGCTAGGACCGATCGCTTCCGGCAATTGATCCAGGTCGTCGGCTTCGCGGGACGCCAGCGACAGGACCGCCATCAGCGATACGCCACCATAGATACCGAGAACGAACGCCACAAGCAGCCACCATCCGGATATCATCATGCTGGGTCTCCCAGTCTCATCCTGTCAGCTAGGATTGATACGGCCACTCACCCCTCGTCAAATTGCGTTCGCGGCGTCCTGCGCGCTCGCCTGCGATCGTGCGTCGACCATGAAAAAAGGCCCGGTTTGATGCCGGGCCTTTCGAAACATGGCTTTCAAATAATGCGGGTCGTTCACCCCAGACCCCCGCCGAGCGGAGCATATCAACCCGCCCCCGAGATCCGAGCGGGCGGACGGGACCGTAAATCCACAACAGGTTGACCTGTAGCCCACCTTAAGTACCAAACATAGTAGGTAACGGGTAACTGCGCAAGCACGATTTCGGCGCTGGGACTCCCCGCCCGCCAAAGTCGGGCGAAAAGACAACAATTCGATCGAGTGATGGAACTCGCGGGACCCTGGTCCCATCGAGAAACTTTGCGTGTGCCGCCCGATCAATAGCTGTAGCGCGTCGTCGCGACGGCCTGACGATGACACCTTTGCCGCTTCTGCCTATCCAATCCGTGCCGTGAGTGGGAAGGCGTTGCGATCCGGATCGTCCACGATGTCCAACCCCTGCGCGGAGACGCCGATGAAATACCGCATGCTTCCCGGTACCCAGCTGAATGTGTCCGAAGTGTGCCTCGGCACAATGACCTGGGGCCAGCAAAACAGCGAGACCGACGCGCATGCGCAACTCGACTACGCCGTTGCACAGGGAATCAACTTCATCGACACGGCGGAAATGTATCCGGTGCCGCCGAACGGCAAAACGCAAGGTCGCACCGAGGCGTTTCTCGGCGGCTGGCTGGCCGGCCATGGTCGACGGCAAGACTTGATCATCGCGACCAAGATAGCGGGCCCCGGCCGCCGTGACTGGATTCGCGACGGTCGGACCAACCTCACGCGCGACGTCATCGCGGAGGCGGTCGATGCCAGCCTCAAGCGCTTGCGGATCGATCATATCGACCTCTATCAAATCCACTGGCCGCAGCGCAATGTGCCGATGTTCGGCGCGATCGAGTTCGAGCCGGCCAGCGAGAAGACAGGTCCGCCGATCGACGAGCAAGTCGACGGCATGGCGGCGATGATCAAGGCCGGCAAGATCCGGCACTACGGCCTCTCAAATGAGACGGCGTGGGGCGTATGCGAGTTCCGTCGCGTCGCCAAGGAACTCGGCGCGCCCGCGCCCGCCACGATCCAGAACAGTTACAGCCTGGTTTCGCGCAGCGTCGACTATGGTCTCGCCGAAACGCTTTTTCGCGAACAGATGACGCTGCTCGCTTACAGTCCGCTTGCCGGCGGCATGCTGACCGGAAAATATCTCGGCGGCGCGACACCGCCGCAATCGCGATTCACGTTGTTCGACGGTCTGAGCTCGCGCTTCAAGAAACCCATCGTGTCCGAGGCCATCGAAGCCTATGCCCGGCTCGCGAAGGCGCGCGGCATTTCGCTCGCGCAGCTTGCATTGGGTTACGTCAAGAGCCGCTGGTATCTCGGCGCCGCGATTATCGGCGCGACGACGATGGCCCAGCTCGCCGAGAACATCGAAGCGGCGCAATTCGACCTCGACACCGAAACACTCGCGGAAATCGCCACCATTCAAGTGCGCTTTCCGAATCCGGCGGGCTAACAGGAGGCTAACAGGGCACGAGCCGACGTCCGACAACGAGATCGGATGATGTCCTACCGATTTTGTCGTCGCGTCATGGTGCAATGGATGACGACCCTGCACAGCAAGGCCATGATAGCCGGGACTACTCCAGTTTCTCCCTGCGTAGCGCGTTGCGCGTGCGTCGTCGCGCTGGTGAGCTGGACCTGCGGTGGCGCGTACGCACAGGTCAACGCTTCCGATCGTGCGCTGGTGGCATTCGAGACCGTCCGCTCGGTCTTTCAGCATCCGCGCTGCCAGAATTGCCATATCCCGGGCGACGCCCCGCTCCAATACGATCAGGGCCAGCGGCATGCGCAATTCGTCGTGCGCGGACCCACCGGCCACGGCGCCATCGCCATGGAATGCGCGACGTGTCACGGCGAGAGCAACCGGCCCGCGTCGTACGGGGAACGCGCGCCGCCGGGCGCACCGAACTGGCATTTGCCTGGACCCGACACGAAGATGGTATTCATCGGACTCCGTCCGCGCGAGCTCTGCCAGACGATCGAGAACCCTGCCGCCACCGGCGGCAAGGATCTCGCCGCCATGTGGACGCATATCCGCGACGACAAGCTGGTCGCCTGGGGCTGGAATCCCGGCGGCACCCGCACGGTGCCGCCCGCGTCGCGGGACGAAACGGTAGCCGCCTTCAAGACCTGGATGGACGCAGGCGCACCCTGTCCTGCGGAGTAGCGTCCGATCGTCGTCTTCGCGCTGTTCCGCCGCGACGGTTAGCATTCGGGCCTTTGTCGCGGACCTCATTGGAAACCATGCGAGAAGTCGTCGTTGCCATCGCGGCGTGGATCTTGCTAGCCGACATCGCCGCCCCGGCGCAAGCGCAGGTGCCGCGTGTGACCCAGCCCGTTGCGCCAACGCTGCGAATTCCCGACGGCGCGCGGCCGACGCGCTATGAAGTCACCGTTACCGTCGTGCCCGGCGAGGACAAGGTGCGCGGCGAGATCGCCATCGACGTCGAGCTCGACCGTCCGCATTCGGTGCTGTGGCTCAACGCCGACGCGTTGTCGGTGCCGCGCGCATCGATCAGCGCCCCCGCGACGCGCGTCACTGTCCTGTCCGGGCATGAACAGTTTGTGGGATTCGCGTTCGAGCCCGCGCTGCCGGCGGGCAAGCATCGGCTGACCATCGCGTTCGAGGCCGAACAGAGTCGCGACTCGACGCGCGGCATCTTCGCGCTGCAGGACGGCGACGCCTGGTACGCAATGACACAGTTCGAGGCAACGTCGGCGCGGCGCGCCTATCCCTGCTTCGACGAGCCGGGGTTCAAAGTGCCGTGGCAATTGACGTTGCGGGTGCCGCGCGCGCTGACCGCGCTGTCGAACACGCCGGTCGCGTCCGAGACCGACACCGCGGACGGCATGAAGCTGGTGCGCTTTGCCGAGACGCGGCCGCTGCCGTCGTATCTCGTCGCCTTCGCGATCGGACCGTGGGAAGTCGTCGACATCGGCCGCTTCGGCATCAAACCGACGCCGTTACGCATCGTGGTCCCGCGCGGGCGCACCGGCGACACGGCCTTCGCCGCGCGCGCGTATCCGCAACTCTTCGACCGGATGGAGCGCTGGTTTGGCATTCCGTATCCGTACGAAAAGCTCGACCAGATCGCGATCCCACTGACCGTTGGGTTCGCGATGGAGAATGTCGGCCTCATCACGTACGGCGCGCCCATCCTGCTTGCCAGGCCGGATGCGGCGAGTCCCAAGTTTCGCCGCGACGCGGCGAGCGTCGGCGCGCACGAAATGTCGCATCAGTGGTTCGGCAATCTGGTGACGACCGCCTGGTGGGACGACATCTGGCTGAACGAGGCGTTCGCGACCTGGTTCGCCGAAAAAATGGTCGACCAATGGCGGCCCGATTACGAGCATGGCGCCGGGCGCATCGAGTCTCGGGCCCGGGCGATCGCCGAAGACGCGCTGTCGTCGGCGCGCAGGATCCGAGAGCCGATCGTCTCGCGCGGCGACATCTTCAACGCGTTCGATTCGATCACCTACCAGAAGGGCGCGACGGTGATCGGCATGATCGAAGGCTGGATCGGCGAAGAGCCGTTTCGCCGCGGCGTGCAGCGCTACCTGGAATCGCGCCGCGACGGCAACGCGACCGTCGACGATTTTCTGGGTGCGCTCTCGACGGGAAGCGGCCGGCCGGTGGGTCCCGCCTTTTCGACATTCCTCAATCAGAACGGCGCGCCGCAGGTCGAAGTCAACCTTCAGTGCGCGACGGGCCACGCTACGCTCGCGTTGTCGCAGCATCGGCTGCAGTCGCTCCGCGGCGCGAATGGCGGCGATCAGCGCTGGCAAATTCCGGTCTGCGCGCGCTACGGCAAGGGTGCCGCGACGAGGCAATCGTGCACGCTGCTGACCGAGCGATCCGCGACGCTCGATCTCGACGGCGCTTGCCCCGCGTTCGTGTTCGCCAACGCAGGCGGGCGCGGCTATTACGTGGCCGATTATCGTGACGACTTGTTGGCACGGCTTGCGGCGAACCGGAGCGCCCTTTCGACACCGGAGTACGCGAGCTTCCTCTACGACTTGCGCGCGCTGGTGCGTGCGGGATCGGTCACGGGCGCGCAGGCGCTGGAATGGGTGCGTCCGGCCCTCGCCTCGCGGGAACGGCACGTGGTGCGCGCGGCGATCGAACTGGCGCAGTTCGTCCGGGACACGTTCGTGGACGATGCCGAGCGCGCGGAATTCTCCGCGTTCGTCCGCAAGGTCGCCGGCGGCCGCGCACGGGCGCTCGGTTACATGCCGCGACGCAACGAAAGCGACGATGATCAGTTGCTGCGTCGCGCGTTGATCGGTTTCGCCGCGCCGGACGACGCGAAACTGGCGGCCGAGGCGCGTCGGCTCGCGATGGCATGGATCGGCAATCGCCGCGCGATCGATCCGGGGCTCGTCGACACCGTGCTGGTCGTCGCCGCGCGCAATGGCGATACGGCGCTCTTCGACGCGATGCTGACCGAGGCGAGATCGACGGCGGACCGCCTCGATCGTCGCAATCTGATGGTCGCGTTGTTTTCGTTCACCGACGCGGCGCTCTCTCGGCGCGGCCAGGCGCTACTGCTCGACACGGGTTTCGACATCCGCGAGTTGACGACCGCGATGCGTGACGCCCACTACGCGAATCCGCCGCGACGTGCGACGCACGAATTCATCGCCGCGAACTTCGACGCGTTCGCCGGCCGCGTGTCGCGCGACGCCCCCGGCGGTTGGCCGATGTACGCCGAGCGCTTGTGCACCGAGAAAGACCGCGCCGACGTCGAGGCGTTCTGGCGCGACCGGGTGGCGAAGTATCCGGGAGGCGAAAGAAACCTGGCGCAGGCGCTCGAGTCGATAGAGCTTTGCGCGCGGCTCAGGACGGAGCAACAGAAAGGCGTCGCGGCATTTCTGGCGAAGCACTGAGCTCGCGCTTCGGCGAACCGGGGAGGTCCTGCTCCGCAGATACGCGGGTCCCGGGGCACGCGATCATCGATTCCGCGCGCCCGGATCTTCGCTCGACGAACCGAATTACTTGTTGATCGTCGCGGCGCCCGCCTTGCACACGACCTCGTCTTGGGCACCGGTACCGCCGGAACAGCCGATGGCGCCGATGAGCTTGCCGCCTTCTATCAGCGGAATGCCGGCGCGGGACGCGATGATGCCGTCCAGCGTGAGCTGATAGGTCAGGCCACCTTGAATTCCGCCCTCGAAGGCTTTGGTGTCGCGGCGGAACATCGCCGCCGCGCGCGCCTTGTGCTCGGAGATCGCGATCCCGGCAAGTTGCGCGCCGTCCATTCGCTGGAAGGCGACGAGGTGGCCGCCGGAGTCGACAACGGCGATGTCCGAATGCCAATCCCTCTTCTTGGCCTCGGCGATCGCGGCCGCGATCGCGGCCTGGGCGCGTTCGAGCGAAATTGGCGCGCCATAAGGCACGTCGAACGGCATCTTGTCGGGGACGTTGTCGGTGCGGGCTGCTGTGCGGAGCTTGCGCCGGCGACAAGCAACGCGGCGCCGAACAGGGCAATCGTCGAAACGGATTTCAGCGACATGGCGTGATCCTCCTGTGACTTTAATTGATATCTTCTTTGGTGGCGTGCACGGCAATCGCAGGAAACCCCGCCGCGACGGCCGACAGTTTATTGCGCGGGACGGAAACCTGCAAAGTGAGTTTCGTGCGCTTCATCGATATCCGGCCGCCTGGAGCTCGAAGAGTTCCTTGTAGCGCCCGCCGGCGGCGAGCAGCGCATCATGGGTGCCCACGGCTTCCACCGCGCCCTCCGCGAGGACCAGGATGCGGTCGGCCATGCGAACGCTCGAAAAGCGGTGCGAGATCAACACCGCTGTCTTGCCCTCGGAGAGCTCCTTGAAGCGCAGGAACACCTCGTACTCGGCGCGGGCATCGAGCGCCGCGGTCGGCTCGTCGAGGATCAGCACCTGGGCGTCGCGCATGTAAGCGCGCGCCAGCGCGATCTTCTGCCACTGTCCGGCCGATAAATCTATGCCGTTCTCGAAGCGGCGGCCGAGCATTTGCCGATAACCGTCCGGAAACTGCTCAATCATCGGTCCGGCCAGACTCTTTCGCGCGGCATCCTGGATGCGAGCCTGATACTCCAGCTCTTCGATCCGCCCGAAACCGACGTTCTCCCGCGCGATCATGTCG
>CATPAO010000303.1 GCA_955652025.1 Casimicrobiaceae bacterium | reverse complement strand
TTTCCGGCTTCAACGTCCAGGCATTCTGCGCGGCCGCGTCGGTAGGGAACAGGCCTGCGCCTGCGCCGAGCGCGGTGCCGGCGGCGACGCCTGCGGTGGCTTTCAGGAACTCGCGACGCTTGAACTTATTCATGGACTCCTCCTTCGTGATGCGCTCGATTGGTCATGGTGGCGCGGGTTGGAACGATATCAGGCGGCGAGGGAAAGACCGCTCGCCGCGTCGAAAAGATGGGCCCGGGCGGGATCCGGAACGAGGCCCACGCGATCGCCCGCGCGGCAACTCGTTCGATCGCGTATCAGTGAGGTCACCTCCTGACCGTCGAAGCGGCAATACAGTTGCGTATCGGCGCCGGTGGGCTCGACGACGACGACATCGACTTGCAAGCCGCCGCCCTCGGTCAGCAGGAAGTGCTCGGGCCGCACGCCGTAGAGCACCTCCTGGCCGTCGGCGACGCGCGCGCGAAGCGGTGCCGGCAGTTTGACGCCGCCGGCGAATTCCACCATGGCACCGTCGCCATTCACGCGCGCGAGGCCGGGAATCATGTTCATCGCCGGCGATCCGATGAACCCGGCGACGAACGTGTTCACCGGCCCGTCGTAAAGCGACAACGGGTCACCGGTCTGTTCGACCTTGCCATCCTTCATCACGACGATCTTGTCGGCCATCGTCATCGCCTCGATCTGGTCGTGCGTGACGTAGATCGACGTCGTCGCGAGCCGCTGGTGCAGCTCCTTGATCTCGGTGCGCATTTGGACCCGCAGCTTGGCGTCGAGGTTCGACAACGGCTCGTCGAACAGGAACACCTGGGGATCGCGGACGATGGCGCGGCCCATCGCCACGCGCTGCCGCTGCCCGCCTGAAAGCTGCCGCGGGTAGCGATCGAGATAGGGCTCGAGGCCGAGGATGCCGGCCGCGCGCCCGACGCGCTCGGTGATCGCGGTTTTCGATTGCTTGGCCAACATCAGCGAAAACGACATGTTGTCGCGGACCGTCATGTGCGGATACAGCGCGTAATTCTGGAACACCATTGCGATGTCGCGTTCCTTCGGCGCCATGCGATTGACCACCGTGCCCCCGATAGCGATCTCGCCCGCCGAAATCTCCTCGAGGCCCGCGATCATCCGCAGCAGCGTCGACTTGCCACAACCCGACGGTCCGACCAGGACGCAGAACTCGCCATCGGAGATCGCGACGTCGACGCCACGGATCACGTGCGTCGTGCCGAACCATTTTTCGACGGCGGCGATCGTTACTGCGGCCATGCGTTTTCCTTCGCTGCCGGCAACACGCCGTTCACGGCATCCGCGTGCCGCGCGCGACGGGATAATCGGGTCGGCCCGACCGGAGCCAACTCACGATGTTCTGTGCCGCCTTTCGGCGCAGTTCGCGCATGGCCTCTACCGAGAAGAACGCGGCGTGCGGCGTCAGGATCACGCGTGGGTCGGACAAGAGCGGCGAATCGCGCGGGATCGGCTCGACCGGCAACACGTCGAGCGCGACGCCGGCCAGTATTCCAGCATCGAGCGCCGCGAGCAAATCGGGCAGGTCGACCACGGCCCCGCGCGACGTGTTGACGAGCGTCAATCCCCGCTTTGCCGCCGCGAAAAACTCGCGGTCGACGAGTCCGCGCGTTTCCGCGGTGAGCGGCGTATGGAGCGAGACCACGTCGGCCTGCGCGGCAAGGTCCGGGAGCGAGGGTGAACGCTCGACGTAGGCCGGAAAGTCGCCGTCGATCAGGTAGGGATCATAGGCGACGACGCGCTTGAACACGTTGCGTGAGACGTGCGCCATCCGCTTGCCGATCCGTCCGAGGCCCACCAGCCCCAGCACGAGTTGGGCGGGTCGCCGCAGCGGACCGGACGACAGGAAGTGCCATTGTCCGGCGGCGATGTCGCGGTGATAGGCGACGACGTTTCGCATGGAGGCGAGGGCCAACGCGAGCGCATGCGTCGCGACTTCGCCCACACCGTAGTCAGGTGAATTGGCGACCCAGACGCCGCGTTTCTCGCAGGCGGCGGTGTCGATTGTGTCGTACCCCGCGCCGATGCGGCTGACGATGCAAAGATCCGGCAACGCGTCGAGCACGCGCTCGGTGATCGGCGCGTATTGCAGGAGGATCGCGCGACAGCCGCGGGCGTGCGCGATCACCTGATCCTCGGTCTTGCATTGTGCAATGACCATTTCCGCACCGGCCTCGGCGAACAGCGCGCGCTCGAGGTCGATGTCGGCATAGTTGTTATCGGCGAAAAGAATCTGGGTCATATGGCAATGTCACGGCAGCGCCGAACGTTAGACCGCGGGCGATTCATTGGTCAAGCGGCCTGACCCTTGGTTTCGCGACGCGTCGCACCCGGCGGATCGAGAAACGCAGACGTTGCCGTGAAAATCTGGCATCGTTTCGCTTGCGGGCACCCACGCTGCAGCGCAACAAAAATCACTCGATGACGACGACGCCGCTCTTACCGACGACGATTGCCGGCAGCCTCCCGAAGCCCGCCTGGCTGGCCGAGCCGGGTGCGCTTTGGGCGCCGTGGAAGCAGGACGGCGATGCGCTCGCCGAAGCCAAGCGCGACGCCGTCCGCCTGGCGCTCTACGACCAGGAGCGCGCCGGGATCGACATCGTGACCGACGGCGAGCAGACGCGGCGCCATTTCGTGACGACGTTCCTCGAGGGGCTGGACGGCGTCGATTGGGAGCACAAGCGGACGGTTCGGATTCGCAATCGTTACGACGCCGCGGTGCCCGTCGTCGTCGGTCCGGTCGCGCGTCGGCACCCGATCTATGTCGACGATGCGGCGTTCGCCCGCGCCGAGACGTCGCGCCGCGTCAAATACACGCTGCCCGGCCCGATGACGATGGTCGACACGCTCTACGACGCGCACTACGGCAGCCGGGAGAAACTTGCCTGGGCGTTCGGCGAGATCCTGAACGACGAAGCGCAAGCGATCGCGGCGACCGGCGTCGACGTCATTCAATTCGACGAGCCGGCGTTCAACGTCTATTTCGACGAAGTTCGCGATTGGGGTGTGGCGGCGCTCGAGCGCGCGGCGCAGGGTCTCGCCTGCACGACGGCCGTGCACATCTGTTACGGCTACGGCATCCAGGCCAACATCGACTGGAAGAAGACGCTGGGCGGCGAATGGCGCCAATACGAACAGATTTTTCCGCGCCTCGCGACATCGAAAATCGACCAGGTCTCCCTCGAGTGCGCGAACTCCCACGTCCCCATCGAGCTCCTCGGCCTGCTTGCCGGCAAGGACGTGCTGGTCGGCGCGATCGACGTGGCGAGCGAACGGGTCGAAACG
This sequence comes from Casimicrobiaceae bacterium, assembly GCA_955652025.1. Taxonomy (GTDB): domain Bacteria; phylum Pseudomonadota; class Gammaproteobacteria; order Burkholderiales; family Casimicrobiaceae; genus VBCG01. The sequence continues at coordinate 2,546 of CATPAO010000303.1, read as the reverse complement.
CCCGACGACGTGGCGCGCGTGATCCGGGCGGCGCTCGCCTACGTCCCGGCCGAGCGGCTCTACCCCTGCACCAATTGCGGGATGGTGCCGCTGTCCCGCGCGGCGGCGAGGGGGAAGCTCGGCGCGCTGGCGGCCGGTGCCGCCCTCGTTCGGCGCGAACAGTCGAAATAGGCGCCTTTGGGGCCGGCGATTCCGGCCCCGGAACGGCGCGCAGGACGCCCGCAGGGGGCAAGACGGTCCAAACACCGCGATGACCGTTACGCGCCGCAGGCGATTATTCGCCGCCCCCAAGCCCGCGCCCACGTTCGCTTTTCCCGGGAAAGTCGCGTATAGTGCTTGCCGTGTTTTGTTCCAAGCAGTAAAGCACGCTCTGTACGACCGCCAAGCAGTCGTTCTACCGCCGTACTTTCCTTGAGATCGAAACATCGGCCGGGCAACGTCCCGTTTTATAGTAGTGCTTAAGGAATTAACTAAAATGGCAACTGGAACTGTGAAGTGGTTCAACGACGCGAAGGGCTTCGGCTTCATTACGCCGGACGGCGGTGGTGAAGATCTGTTCGCGCACTTCTCGGCGATCAACATGCAGGGCTTCAAGACGCTCAAGGAAGGCCAAAAGGTCTCGTTCGAAGTCACGACCGGACCGAAGGGGAAGCAGGCGAGCAACATTCAAGCGGCCTGACGCGCGCGAGAACATTGGTTGCATGAAAAGCCGGGCGCGACGCCCGGCTTTTTTTCGCCTGGGCAGCCGTGTGGCTTGGCGGCAACACCGCTTGTCGGAGTCAGCGCTACGCTTGCGACCGGCGCTCGCCACATCCGTTCCTCTTGGCGTAGCATCGAATCCCACGCGGCGTCACGTCGCGGCGGAAACAGGAGAACGCCATGCCCGGACCCGGCAACCCCGATTCCTTCGAATTCGAGAAGGTGTCGATGGCGGACGCCCGCAAAGCGCTCGAGGAGTCCGTCAAGCCGTCGGGGGGCGCCGTTCGGCCCGCTGCAAACTGGGCGGGCAAGCGTAAGCCCGCAACGGCGGAGGCGCTTCGCACCGCGACGATTCAGTGGATCCTCAAGCTGCCGCCGCACGTGCAACCGCGCCATCTGCAGGTCAAGTACCCGCGCATCGCCAATCGGATGGCCGCGCTGTGGGACGACCAGACGAGCTGCGAGAGCTTCATGGACGATCTCCTGACCGACAAGCGCGGTGGGCGCAAGGGATTTCCACTCGAGGTTGCGCAGGAGGTTGCGAGCCTTCGCGATTTCCATTTCCGCCTTCATCACAAAGACAAGGTGGCGTGGGACCACGTCGAGTGGTGAGACCGCGCTCCGCTGCCCGCTCGCGCGCCTGACGTCGTCAGGAAAAGCGTCCAGGAATCGTCGCGCCGAACGACGCTGCGTATCGGCGTCGGTCATTTACGTGTACGGAGCGACGATCGCTCGCGACCGTCATGTGCCGATCCGTCACACACAACGTTGTAGACGACGAAGGGCTATCGGTCCGACGGGACCGTCGGCAGCTTTGACACCTGGCCGGGAGCCGAACCGGGTGTCGGCGCATAACTTATTGAATCAATTAAAAAACACATCATCGGAACGCATCTTGCGTAGTCTGGTGTCGCGGTGGGGGCTGCGGTGCGCTTAGCCAGCGTTTGGAGGCGTTTCGTGAAATCGATCCTCGATCGTTCGTTTCGTTATACCAACAGCGTCGAAACCGACCTGCGCAAGACGTTTGCCCGGATTCGACGCGAGCAGCGCACGCGTGAACAGGCGGTGGCCGCCGCTGAAGCCGATTCGCTCAACAAGATTCGGCCGTTCCGCCAAAAAGCCCACTGACCGCGCGCCCCAGTTTCGAACATGCGCACGGTATTCGCGCGCGTGACGTCGCGCTGATGGTGTGGCTCCGTCCTGTGCGCATTCGCTGTGTTGCAGATGACATCGACCACCGCGATAGTTGTATCAGGACATTGCGATACGTGGCACGTTGTCACACATGCACACAATCGCGCGAGCGTTCCACGCAACCTCTCCCCGTACGGATGAATCCATCAGCGGATGGCGACGCCGACTGCGGATTTCGGCTCGTCGGAAGCGCGCGACTGCGCGAGGATCGCTGGTTCGACTACTCGCAAGTCGACTTGGTGCTCCGAATCGGGATCGTGATCTCACGGCGTCGACTTCGGCCCCCCACGCTTGCGGCTCTCGCCGCTGCGCTGCCCCCAAGGGGGAGCAATTCGCACCTTGGGACGGCCCCGCGGCGCTCATTCCGATCGCGTGGCCGCGGTCCGACGCCTTCCATCGGCGGTCCAGCGCGCATGACCGTTACGCCGCAGCGAGCACGCGGGGCATTGCCCGCAACCATAACCCCAGTCATGGCGGACGCCGCGTTCGCCGAGGTAACAGGTATGCGTGTCCTCGACGATCAGTTGTACCAGCGCGTCGCCGCCAAGCTGCCGCGCCATCTCCCACGTCTTCGCCTTATCGATTCGCATCAACGGCGTCGCAACCGCAAGCGGACGGCCCAACCCGAGCGATAGCGCCTGCTGCATCGCGTC
>CATPAO010000302.1 GCA_955652025.1 Casimicrobiaceae bacterium | reverse complement strand
GCCTTGAGCAACGCCGGCTTCGCGCGCTCTTCGCGGGTCATGGAATTGATGATGCCTTCGATTCGCGCGATCTTGCGCTCGTCGACGGTGGCGCTCTGCGCCGCGCGTGCCAACTCGGCTGGCAGCTTGTCGAGCATGCCCTGCAGGCCGCCCATTTTGCGCATTTGCGCGATCTGTGCCTTGTAGTCCTCGAGGTCGAAGCCCTTGCCCGTTTTGACCTTCTTGGCAAATTTTTTCGCCTCCGCAATGTCGACCGTCCGGTGCGCGTCCTCGATCAACGACAGCACGTCACCCATGCCGAGTATCCGTGATGCCATACGTTCCGGATGGAACACCTCGAGCCCATCGATCTTCTCGGCCACGCCGGCGAATTTGATCGGCGCTCCGGTCACCTGCCGCACCGACAACGCGGCGCCGCCGCGCGCATCGCCGTCGAGCTTGGTGAGAACGACGCCCGTCAGCGGCAGCGCGTCGCGAAACGCCCGCGCGGTGTTGACGGCGTCCTGTCCCTGCATCGCGTCGACGACAAAAAGCGTCTCGATCGGGTTCACCGCGGCATGCAATTCGGCGATCTCCTTCATCATCGCCTCGTCGATGGAAAGCCGACCGGCCGTGTCGACGATCAGCGCGTCGTGATAATGACGGCGCGCCCAGTCGAGTGCCGCGCGCGCGATTGCCACCGGCGTCTCCGCGGGCGACGAGGGAAAGAAATCGACGCCGACTTGCGCCGCGAGCATTTGCAACTGGTCGATTGCGGCCGGCCGATAGACGTCCGCGGAAACGAGCAACACCTTTTTCTTGTGCTCGTTTTTCAAGAGGCGGCCGAGTTTCGCTGCGGTCGTCGTCTTTCCGGCGCCTTGCAGCCCGGCGAGCAGGATCACCGCCGGCGGCTGCGTCGCGAAATCGAGCGGCTCCGCCGCGCCGCCCATCAAGCGGGCGAGCTCACGCTGCACCACGCCGATCAACGCCTGTCCCGGGGTCAGCGAGCCGACGACTTCCTCGCCGACCGCCTTCTCGCGGATTGCCGCGACAAAATCCTTGACCACTGGAAGCGCGACGTCGGCTTCGAGCAACGCAAGACGCACTTCGCGGAGTGCGTCCTGAATATTGGCGTCGGTGAGTCGTGCCTCGCCGCGCAGCGTTTTTACGACGCGCGACAGGCGCGTGGTGAGGTTGTCGAGCATCGGTGATCGATCCTTCGTCCGCGGGACGCCGTCCGGCACGGGCGCCGCGCGATGCATGTAAACTTCATCGTCCCCCGACGGGACGCCAGGAAACCGCGGCGGGAACGAGAACTCGAGCGCCGCGTCAAGCAGGCACGCTAAACGATGATTTTACTGCACGCGATCGTGGCCGCGCTGTACGCGATTGCGGCGTGCGCGCGGTGGCCGCGCGCGATCGAGATTCCGCCCGCCGCCGCGCGCGCTGCCGTCTGGCTCGTACCGGCGGCACTCGTGCTGCACGCCATCGTCATCGCGCACGCGATCTTCACACCGGAAGGCCTCGACCTGTCGCTCCCGAACGCGCTGTCGCTGGTCGCCGGGCTGTCGGTGCTGATCGCGTGGGCGTCGGGCGTGCTGGCGACGCTGCCGCGCGTCGGCGCCGTCGTGCTGCCGACCGCGGCGCTTTGCGCGATGCTGCCCGCGTTCTGGTCAAGTCCGCACCGTTTTGCCTACACGGGAGAACGCTGGGCGACCGCACACATCGCGGTGGCGCTCGTCGCGTACGCGTTGTTCGTCGTCGCGGCGCTCCAGACGCTCGTGCTGACCGGCCTCGAGAAGAGGCTGCACCGCGGACAGTCTGCGACGGGCGGCGAGACGCCTCCGTTGTTGACGCTCGAGCTCTATCTGTTTCGCCTGATCGCGGCCGGATTCGTGCTGCTGACGTTGACGTTGGGAAGCGGCATCCTGTTCTCCGAGCAGCTCTTCGGGAAGCCGCTGACATTCAACTACAAGAATATCTTCTCGGTCGCCGGCTGGCTCGTGTTCGCAGTCCTGCTTTTCGGCCGCTGGCGCTATGGCTGGCGCGGGCGCTGGGCGCTCTACTGGATCCTCGGCGGTACGCTCTTGCTGCTTTTGGGCTACCTTGGCAGCAAGTTCGTGGTCGAAGTGTTGCTCGATCGGTAGTAAGGCGCAATTGACAGCAGACCCGCGCGCCCGAATACTCGATCACGTCCATGCCCGCCTGATTCCAAGTTGGAAGACATCTCCTCCGAAGCGCTGGCGATCGCGCTTTGCGTGCTGCTCGTCGCGTCGGGTTTTTTCTCGGTCGCCGAAACCGCGATGATGGCGGTCAACCGCTACCGGCTGCGGCATCGGGCGCTGCGGGGCAACCGCGGCGCCAAGCTCGCGATCGCGCTGCTTGCCCAGACGGACCGGCTGCTCGGTGTCATCCTGCTCGGCAACAACCTGATCAACGCCGCCGCGGCTACGCTCACCGCGGTGCTGACGACGCGGTTGTTCGGTGAAGGCAAACTTGCGTTGGCGGTCGGCACGCTGGCGATCACGTTCCTGATTCTCGTCGTCTCCGAGATCACGCCCAAAGTGATCGGCGCCGCGCACGCCGACTGGATCGCGCCGATCGCGGCGTACGTGCTGACGCCGCTCCTGAAGCCGCCGTTCGACTGGGTCGTCGCGTTCATCAACGTGTTCGTGCAGGGGCTCCTCAAGCTCGCACGGATCAAGACGCCGACGGATTCGGGCACGACGCTCTCGCAAGAGGAGCTGCGCTCGCTGGTGCTCGAAGGGAGCCAGTACTTCCGGAGCAAGCATCGGACGATGCTCGCCAACCTGCTCGATCTGGAGGCGATCACCGTCGACGACGTGATGACGCCGCGCAATCAGATCCACGCGCTCGACCTGACAGAGAAGCCGGCGCTGCTCCGCCAGCAGCTCGGCACTTCGTACCATTCGCGCGTTCCGGTCTACGAGGAGAACCTCGACCAGATCATCGGCGTCTTGGCGCTCAAAAGTGTGGTGCATCTGCAACAGGCGGGCCAAGTTGACGCCGAGCGCCTGCGACCGCTGCTTCGGCCGCCCTATTTCGTCCCGGCGGGCACGCCGCTGTTGACCCAGCTGCAGCAGTTCCAGGCCGACAGTCAGCGGCTGGGACTGGTCGTCGACGAATACGGCGAGCTGAAGGGGCTGGTGACGATCGAGGATATCGTCGAGGAAATCATCGGGGAGTTCACGACGCAGGCACCGGGCGCCGCCGACAGCTACCGCAGGGAGACCGATGGCAGTGTCGTCGTCGACGGCATGACCCAATTGCGGGCGCTCAACCGCCGCCTCGGGACACAGTTTCCGCTCGATGGTCCCAAAACGCTCAACGGGCTGATCGTCGAGCATTTGGGCGACATTCCGGACGCCGGCTTGAGCTTCAAGCTCGCCGGTCAGGGTGTCGAGATCCTGCAAACGCTCGACCGGGCGGTCAAGGTGGTGCGCCTGCTTCCGCCGGTGGGACGCGCGGCCGCCGCGCCTTTACAAACCCATGCCGAGCGGGCATCATCCTCAAGCTAAGTTTCATGCAAATGGAATAAGCCTGTGTGCAGACGGCATAAAATGCATTCGGCATAAATATTGCTTGGTTTGACGTTCATTTCGATCCAAGCCCGCCCGATTCACGTATAGCCCGGACAGCGATCGATCGTCAGCGTCCACACTGCGAAGCGCCGATAGGGAAGACGACAACCGGATGGCCACCCACGCCGCCACCAGGAACATCAGCGGGCTCGCGCGCGCCCTGGCGCAGCACGGAGTCATGTCCGAGCATGAGGCGGAGGTCCTGCAATCCCAGGCCCATTCGGCCGGCGTAACGTTTGCGGAACAGGTCCTCACCGGCAAGCGGATGACGTCCCAACAGCTTGCCGTGTTCGGCTCGCGCGCGTTCGGCATTCCGCTCCTCGATCTTGGCGCCTTCGACCTGGAGCAGATCGACAAGGCGTATTTCGACGTCAAGATCGCCCAAACACGGCGCGTCCTGCCGCTGTACAAGCGCGGAAACCGGTTGTTCGTCGCGCTTTCCGATCCGGCCAACCTGCAGGCGCTCGAGGAAGTCCGCTTCAAGACCAACCTGCCGGTCGAGCCGATCGTCGTCGAGGACGACAAGCTCGGCCAGACGATCCACAAGATGGTCGAAGCGAGCGGGACGACGCTCGAGGAAATCGCGTCGCTCGAGGACATCCAGGTTTCGCTCGAGGAAAGTGGCCAGCCCGCCGCATCGGCCGAGGACGACAGCGAAGTCGAGGATGCGCCGGTAGTCAAATACATCCAAAAGGTCATGCTGGATGCGATCGCCGCGGGCGCGTCGGACATTCACTTCGAGCCGTACGAGAAATTCTTCCGCATCCGCTACCGGATCGACGGCGTGCTGATGGAAGTCGCGCAGCCGCCGCTCGCGATCAAGGACAAGGTCGCCTCGCGGATCAAGGTCATTTCGAAGCTCGACATCGCCGAGCGCCGCGTGCCGCAGGACGGCCGGATGAAGCTCGTGCTTTCGAAGACGCGCGCCATCGACTTCCGCGTGTCGTCGTTGCCGACGCTGTGGGGCGAGAAGATCGTGTTGCGGATCCTCGATATCGCGGGCATCAAGCTCGGCATCGATGCGCTCGGCTACGAGCCGGACCAGCAGGAGCAGATGCTCAACGCGATCGGGCGGCCTTACGGGATGATCCTGGTGACGGGACCGACGGGCTCGGGCAAGACCGTGTCCATGTACAGCTGCCTCAACATCCTGAACCAGCCGGGCATCAACATCGCGACCGCGGAAGACCCCGCCGAAATCCAGCTTCCCGGGGTAAACCAGGTCAACGTCAACGACAAGGCTGGACTCACGTTCGCGGCCGCGTTGCGAGCGTTCCTGCGGCAAGATCCGGACATCATCATGGTGGGCGAGGTCCGCGACCTCGAGACCGCCGATATTTGCATCAAGGCGGCGCAAACGGGCCACCTGGTGTTTTCGTCCGTCCACACGAACGATGCGCCGACGACGCTTACGCGGCTCCTGAACATGGGCGTCGCGCCATTCAACGTCGCGTCGTCGGTAATCCTCATCACCGCGCAACGCCTGGCGCGCCGGCTGTGTTCGCATTGCAAGAAGCCCGCGGACATTCCGCCCGAAGCGCTGATTAGCGCGGGATTCTGCAACGAGGACTTGGACGGCAGCTGGCAACCCTACGCGCCCATTGGATGCGACCACTGCAAAGGCACCGGCTACAAGGGCCGCGTCGGCGTGTACGAAGTGATGCCGATCTCCGACGACATGCGGCAGCTGATCATGCGCAACGGCAACGCGATCGACATCAAGCACCAGGCGGCCGCCGAGGGCCTCCGCACCCTGCGCCAATCGGGCCTCCTCAAAGTGAAAAGCGGCGTCACCTCGCTCGAAGAGATCGAGGCGTGCACCAACGATTGATGGCGAAATTTCAACGCTGAGGGATCGCCCATGGCCACCGCAGTCGCTCCCCGTCGCCCGGACACCCGGGTCAAAGAATTCGTCTTCGTATGGGAAGGCGTCGACCGCAACAACAAGCCGAGCCGCGGCGAAACCCGCGGCGCGTCGGAAATCGTGGTCACGACGAACCTTCGCCGCCAGGGCATCCGCATCACCAAGATCAAGCGCCAGACGTACCGCGGCGGACGCAAGATCAGCGAGAAGGACGTCACCTTCTTCACGCGTCAGCTCGCGACGATGCTGAAGGCCGGCGTTCCGCTGCTGCAGGCATTCGATATCGTGGCGCGCGGGCACGGCAACGCGCGCTTTTCGCGCCTGATGATGGACATCAAGAACAAGGTCGAGACGGGCTCCAGCCTGTCGCAGGCGTTCCGCGACTATCCAGGACAATTCGACGCGCTTTACTGCAACCTGGTGGCCGCCGGCGAATCCGCGGGCATGCTGGACGCCGTGCTCGACCGGCTCGCGACGTACAAGGAAAAGATCCTCGCGATCAAGAGCAAGATCAAATCGGCGTTGTTCTATCCGATCGCGGTGGTCATTGTCGCGATTGTCGTGATCTTCGTCATCATGATCTTCGTGATCCCGTCGTTCAAGTCGGTGTTCGCGAATTTCGGCGCCACGCTGCCGCTCCCCACATTGATCGTCATCGCCATCTCCGACTGGTTCGTCAAGTGGTGGTGGCTGCTCTTCCTGATCGTTGTCGCGACGGTTATCGGCGTGGGGTCGATGTACAAACGGTCGGACGCGCTGCGATACACGGTCGACCGGTTGCTGCTCAAGCTGCCGATCCTCGGCAAGGTCGTCGAACAAGCGACGATCGCGCGCTGGACACGAACGTTGCAGACGATGTTCGCGGCGGGCGTGCCGCTGGTCGAGTCGCTCGACGCGGTCGGCGGCGCTGCCGGCAACATCGTCTATGCGCAGGCGACCAAACGTATCCAGACCGAAGTCAGCACCGGCACCAGCCTCACCAGCGCGATGAGCAACACGCGGCTGTTTCCGAACATGGTGCTGCAGATGGTGCAGATCGGCGAGGAATCCGGCTCGCTCGACAACATGCTCGGCAAGGTGGCCGAATTCTACGAGCGCGAAGTGGACGACGCGGTTGCGGCGCTGTCCAGCCTGCTGGAACCGGCGATCATCGTATTTTTGGGCATCGTCATCGGCGGCCTCGTCGTCGCGATGTATCTGCCGATCTTCAAGCTCGGCGCCGTGATCTGATTTCTGGGCCGGCCCGGACGTGACACGGACCGTGGACGTCCGGCGCTACGCTGAAGTCGCCGTTGTTGTACGTCGCGCCGACGGCGCGTCCGTCCGGAGACCGCGATGATCGCGAATCCGTACGTCGCGATCGCCTTCGCGATCCTCGTCGGCCTTTGCGTCGGCAGCTTCCTGAATGTCGTGATTCACCGTCTGCCGAAGATGCTCGAGCGGGGCTGGGCGGTGCAGTGCGCCGAGTTGCGCGGCGAGGCGCAGCCGGCGGCAGCGGCGTACAACCTGGTCGTCCCGCGCTCACAGTGCCCGGCGTGCGCTCATCGTATCTCCGCGCTCGAGAACATTCCGATCGTCTCCTATCTGGTGCTGGGCGGCCAATGCAAGGCTTGCGGCGCGCCGATTTCGGCACGTTATCCCCTCGTCGAGGCGCTGGGCGCGATTCTCGCCGCTTGCGCGGTCTGGCGCTTCGGCTGGACATTACAGGGGGCGGCCGCGTGCATTCTGCTGTGGACGCTCATCGCGCTCACGTTCATCGACTTCGATACCCAACTCTTGCCGGACGATCTCACGCTCCCTCTGCTGTGGGCGGGCCTCGCCGCCAACCTGTTCGAGCTGTTCGTCCCGTTGCGGACGGCGGTGATCGGCGCGATCGCCGGCTACCTTTCACTGTGGATTGTCTATTGGCTGTTCAAGCTGATCCGCGGCAAGGAGGGCATGGGCTTCGGCGACTTCAAGCTTCTCGCGGCGCTTGGCGCGTGGATGGGATGGCAGATGCTGCCGCTGATCGTGTTGCTGTCATCGGTCGTCGGGGCGGCCATCGGCCTCTTGCTGATTGTGTTCAAGGGCCGCGATCACAGCATTCCGCTTGCATTCGGCCCGTATCTCGCGATCGCCGGCGCGATTGCGCTGTTTTTTGGCCCGACACTCGTGCGCATGTATCTTCACTGACCGTGTCCTATCTCGTGGGACTGACCGGCGGCATCGGCAGCGGCAAATCGGAGGTAGCGAAGATTTTCGCGCACCTCGGCGCCGAAGTGCTCGACGCCGACGATGTGGCCCATGCGTTGTCTCGTCCCGGCGCCGCCGGTCATCGGGCGATCGTCGCCGAGTTCGGCCCTGAGTGCCTGCGGGTCGACGGCGCGCTCGATCGTGGCTGGCTTCGCGATCGGGCGTTCGCCGATGCCGCGTTCCGCGAACGGCTGGAGCGCACGCTGCATCCCCTCATCGCTTCGGCGATCGACGAGGCGATCCGCGGGTGGCGTGCCGCTTACGGCATCTTGGTCGTTCCGCTGTTACTCGAGCGGGGCACGCTGGTATCGCGCGTCGCACGCGTGCTCGTCGTCGATTGTCCCGAGGAGCTGCAATTGCAACGTGCCGCCGCGCGAAGCGGGCTCGCGCGCGACGCCATTCGCGCCATCATCGCCACGCAGCTTTCCCGCGCTGCGCGATTGGCCCGCGCCGATGACGTGATCGACAACAGCGGCGCCGAATCGGCCTTACGGCCGCAGGTCGAGCGCCTCGACAGTCGTTATCGCGCGCTGGCCACCGCCGCGGATGGCGCGACGACGCCGTGATCCGCTACGAGCATCCGTTGAACGAGCGGGTCCGCACGCTGATGCGCCTCGAGGACCAGTTCGCGCGCGCTCGATTTTTCGCGGCGCAGGACGCTGCACCCGACCATCACGCGGCGCTGCTGTCGCTATTCGAGGTCACCGACGTCGCCGCGCGCGCCGATCTCAAGACCGACGTGTTGCAGGAACTGGAACGGCAGAAGCAGCTCCTTGGGCCGCTCCGAAGCAATCCGCAGATCGACCAGCACACGCTCGCGCAGCTGCTGGGTGAGATCGACATTGCGAGCGGGCGGCTGTTGAGCCAGGCGGGCAAGACCGGCGGCCAGCTGCGCGACAACGAATGGCTGATGGCGATCAAGCAGCGCGCGGGCATCCCCGGCGGCGTGTGCGAGTTCGACCTGCCCGCGTATCACTATTGGCTCAATCAGGAACCCGCCGCACGGCGCAATGACCTCAACGCGTGGATCGCACCCTTCGAGCCGCTTCGCACCGGCGCCGCGATCGTGCTGCGGCTGCTGCGCGAGAACGGCCGCGTGAGCCGTCACATTGCGTACCGCGGCGTCTTTCAGCTGATGCTGACGACCAGCAAAGTCGCGCAGCTTCTGCGCCTTACGCTGGCCAAGGATTTACCCTGCGTGCCGGAGATCAGCGCGAACAAATACGCGCTCAACATCCGGTTCATCGGCGTCGCGGGGATGGACCGCGGCACTGTCTACGACAGCGATGTCGAATTCGAGTTGATGTTCTGTAATCTTTGATGTCAGCCCGGGCCGTTCGTTGCGGGCCGTTCCTCCCCCCAGTCTGTCCTCTGCAGAAGCTGCTGCTTGGCTCGATCATGGCCGCATTCGTTCGTTGACAGCTGGCCCCATGAGGGCCCCATATTTGGCCCCATTGGTCGCCAGCATGGGGCCACACTCAAGGGGACCGCGATTAGGCTCTCCGACACGAGAATCAAGGCGCTCAAGACCCAGAGCGCACCGTATGAAGTCGCCCGACGAGGGGGGACTATTTGTCGAGGCCTTAACGAGCGGTGCGAAGATTTGGCGCTAGCTATCGACTGAACGGCCGGCGAGAGAAGGTGACGTTTGGACCTTATCCCGACGTTCCTATCGCCGGCGAGCATGGCGCACATGAGCGCCACCGCAAGGCGCGCGAACTCCTTGCGGCTGGCAAGTCACCGGCAAAGGAAAAGCAAACCGAGAAGGCGCGCGGCGGCGAGATTGAGGCGACTTTCGCTGGCTTTGCCACTCGCTTCGTCACCGAGGTGATCGAGCAGCAGAGGTGGCCGGATAACAATCGTCGTCGGCTCAATCGTCACTTGCTGCCAACGTTCGGCAATCGGCGGCTGGATGAAATCGAGGCGGGTGCTTCACACGCTTCACCGCCAGTTCCTTGAACTCCGCCGTGTATTCCTGCTTCGGTATCTTGAACATC
>CATPAO010000301.1 GCA_955652025.1 Casimicrobiaceae bacterium | reverse complement strand
GAGGTCGGACGACCCTCGAAGTCGAGCCACTGGTGATTATCCCAATCGTAGAGCTTGCATCGGCGCATCGTATCGAACCACCAGCGGATTCCGAACCGGCTCACGACGGCGGCCGGACCGAGCATGTGATCGAGGCGGGTCTGGGCCTCGAACGCGCGATAGCAGGGGATCTTCGGGTGCAGGTGGTGCACCGGATGCGCGAAGGTATCGTGATAGAACCATGCCGCGAGACGCGGCACGATGAGATGAACGGAGAGAAGCTCGGTTCGTCCTTCGGTGTCGCGATCGACCTCACCTTTGAACCACGGGATCCGCGGATCCGTATGTTGAACGTAGAGGGCGAAGCCGTCGTGAATTTCAAAAACGAACAAGGGCAGCACGAACCCGAGGAGGAGCGCTTCGACGGAAGACAGATTGACGGCATAGATCGGCGCCGCGACGAGCAGGCCGAACGAGACGATCGCGTACACGACGAGCACGACAGCGTTCTTCCATGCCCCGAGGCGAAACGGTTCCGGCAAATAAGCCGGCGGGAAGAGCTTCGTCGACGCGTGCCGCTGCAGCAGGTAGTAGAAGCCCCAGCCGAGAATATTGGGCGCGCGATAGAAACGCTCCAGCAGTCTTCGCCATAGGGGCAACGCATCGAACTCTTTCTTTCCGTACGGCTTGTACGCATCCGGTTTGGCGTCGTTCGGATTCGGATGGTGCAAGACATGATGCTCGTAGACCCACAAGCGGTAGTTGTAGAAAAAGGGGGTGAAGAGCACGATGGCCAGAAAGCGATTGAGCTTCGTCCCCTTCACGATATTTTCATGCGCGGCATTGTGGGCCAAGGAAAACATTCGGCCCAACGCCATGCCGGCGAAGAGGCCGCAGCCGAGCTTCGCCCAAAACGACGGCAGGAAAAGGACGCCGGCAATGGCGCCCGTATACAGGGCGATGTCGGCCGCGCAGAGCCGCAATCCGCGCGCGGTGTCGGGCTCTGCGAAAATGTGAACCTCGCGCATGAGCACTCGGCGGGCGGGAATCGGCGTAGGCGGCTCTGTCATCGTGTCGGCGCAAGGCGATGCAATCAACGGGTCTCCGCGGTTCTGGCGCGTATGTGTTGACCGGTCTTCTACGCCGGCGCTCCACTCCACGTTCAAACGTATTATCGTAGCATCGGCGCAGTGAGCCGCAAAACGGCATTCGGATTCCCCATCCGTCCGCGGCGGCGCGCATCGAAGCCGCGTGGACCGTGCGTATGACGCAGATTGAGATCGAACCGACCCGCGGCGTCCGTCAGCATCCTGTCAGGTTCGTGACGGCGGATCGGGTCGCGTTGTCCGGTACGTGGTTCGCGCTCGCGACGCCAACGAAGCCGCCGACCACCGTTGTCGTCATCACCTGCGGTGCCGGAATACCCGCCCGGTTTTATCATCGCCTCGCACGCTACCTGGCCGAACGCGGTGCGGCGGTGCTCACGTTCGACTACCGGGGCATTGGCGCGTCGCGCGACGGAAGCATCCGGCACTTGAGGGCCGGCATGGACGATTGGGCGGTGCAGGACCTTGGCGCCGCGCTCGCGGAAGCGCGCACGACTTATCCGCGGCTACCCCTCTCGGCAGTCGCCCACAGCGTCGGCACGCTGTACGTCGGCGCGACGCCGGACGCTCCACGACTCTCCAAGCTGGTCTTCCTCGGCCCCCACACCGGCTATTGGCGCGATTACGGACCGCGTTGGCGCTGGCTGATGCGCTTCGTCTGGCACGGCGTCATGCCCGCGGTCACGAAGCGTGTCGGATATTTTCCCGGTCGCGCGCTGCGTCTGGGCGAAGATCTGCCGTCGCAGGTTGCGTTGGATTGGGCGGCACGCCGGCAACCCGAGGTCGCCGCGACTCCGGATTCCGCACGCAGATTCGGTCCGGCATTGGCGCGCTACGGCGAAACCCGGGCCGACACGCTTGCGTTGTCCATCAGCGACGATGCCTTCGCGCCGCCGGCCGCGGCGCGGCGGTTGCTGTCGCTGTATCCTAATCTGACGGTGGTCCACGAGACGATCACGCCGGCCAGCCTTGGCTGCCGGCGCCTCGGCCACTTGGGGTTTCTGCGACGACCTGCCGGCGAGTTCTTCTGGCGCCGGGCGGCCGCATGGCTGATCCCGCGAGACGATGATGCGCCACGCGACGGAAACGCACGAATCCCGAGCGACCAAGATTCGGCGAGAGCGGAGGCGCGGGCGCGTGAATAGATTCAACCCCGCGAATTACTCCCGGGGTAGCGCAGCGGCGAGGGCCGCAAGCGTGGGGGCTCATGTTCGTTCGAGATCGGTGCGGTTCCACGCCGCGAGCGTCGCCGCCGCATCGTAGGTGCTGTTCAGGAACTCGGTCAATGCTGCTGCCGGAGATTCCGCGGTCCGCACGGCTTCGTACGGGAGAATGAATTCCGAGAGGTCCGTGCTGTAGAACGCGGCGGCCGGACGCGCGGTTGCGGTACGGAATCCCTGGGGCTCCGGCGCCGCGTAGGCGTAGAACGCCGCCTCGCGAATCGCGCCGCTCCCGGGCCAGAATCCGTGACTGATGACTTCATGCGAATACGCTTCGCGCGTGATCGAATCCGCGTTGGCGCGCGCTGGCGCGCGGCGGCCGGAGAATCGCGTCACGGCCAGATCGAAGCTTCCCCAGAAGAAATGCACGGGGCTGCTCTTCCCGATAAAGGTGCAGCGAAACCCCTCGAACACGGGTTTCATCGCGACCAGCGCGCGCCAGAAGGCGTTCGCCGAGGCCGGATCGTAAGACCGGTGCTTCGTGTCCGCTTCGAAGCGAATCGGATCCGGAATCTCGACCGGCAGGGTCCAGATAGCGATGTCGACGCCCATGCGATGCAGCGCGTCCATGACCAATCGGTAGAAATCGGCCACCGTGCGCGGTTCGAGCGCGATTCTTTCCGTTTTCCCGTCCGAGCAATCGAAGACAAGTTGGTGAGCGACAAAGTCAAAGGTGATCGTGAGCGCGCGGTTGCCTGCCATCAAGGAGTGTGTCGCGAGGCCGCGCGCCGTAATCTGAAACGCGATATTCCAGAAATGATTGGCGAGCGGCGTCAGCGCGAGACAGACCTTGCCGACCACTTGCGTCCACATGTGGAGCGTCGCGTACGTATCCCGCCACGCATCGAGCGGCAATGCGGGCCATGCGTCGTCCTGTGCGGGAGTAACGATCATCGATGCGCTAGCACTGCCTTAAGACGTCGTTCTGGTTGTCTGCCTCTACCCGCCCGCGAGCTCCATCGCCCGTTCGGCCCGCAGACTCGGAAGGTCGCGCGAGACGGTCGCGACGGCAAGCGTTCGATCGCCGCGCTTGTAGGTGACGGTGCAGTCGCGCGCGGCCAACGTCCCCTCGATATCGACGGCGTCCCATTTTTCAGCGTGGCCGACGTAGTTGATCACGGCGTCGTAATGCTGGCTCCAGAAAAAGGGCACCGCATCATATCGCTCGCGGTGGCCGAGGATGTTCCTGGCGGCCGCCTGGCCCTGACGTTCGGCGACCACCCAGTGCTCGACGCGCACCGAGTCGCCCGAATGAGGATCGGGCCACCGCGCAACGTCGCCGGCGGCGTACACCCCGGGTGCGCTGGTTTGCAGATAGGCGTCCACTTGGATGCCGCGGTCGATCGCGAGACCGGCGCGCTCCGCCAGGGCGAGCGAGGGCCGCACACCGACGCCGACGACGACGAAGTCCGCCGCGAGCGTCGTACCATCGCTCAAGGTGACGCGCGAACCGTCGATGCGACCGACCGTCCTGCCCAAGTGGAATACGACGCCTTGCGACTCGTGGAGCTCGCGGACGAAGCGCCCGATCGCGGGCCCCATGACGCGTTCCAGGGGGACGCTTTCGCGTCCGACGACATGAATGTCGATGCCGCGCGCGCGGAGCGACGCGGCGACCTCGAGGCCGATGAAGCTCGCGCCGACGACCACCGCGCGCTTCGCCGATGCGGCCTTCGCGACGATCGCGCGGCTGTCGGCGAACGTGCGCAGATAGCGAATCTGCGAATCCGCCGCGCCCGGGATTTCGAGTCGCACCGGGTCGGCGCCGGTTGCGATCAGCAGCGCTTCGAACGGGTATGCCTTGCCGCTTTCGAGCACCACGCGCCGTTGCGGAACGTCGAGCGACGAGACTCGCGCGTTGAGCACCAGGTCGATGTGACGATCGGCATAGAATTCCGGTGCGCGGAGCGGTATCCAGTCGTCCGGCGCGTTGCCCGCAAGAAAGTCCTTGGAGAGATTCGGCCGGTCGTACGGCGCGGCATCATCCGCGCTGATCAGGGTCAGGGCGCCCTGGAACCCTTCGCGACGCAGCATGTCCGCCGCGGCGAGTCCGGCCGCGCCACCTCCGACGATGACCACCGATGCCGGCACGCCGGACGATTTTGCGGGTGTGCTTCGCGGACTCGGTGCGGCGAGCTTCTCGCGGACGAACGCCTTGTCGTCGACGCGTTCGACACGCCAGCAGGTGATGGGGTCCAGCGCGGGCGCGCGCAGCGCCTCGCCGGAACGCAGACTGAAGCAGGCGTGGTGCCAGGGACAACGCAAGGTGTCGCCGACGATCAGCCCTTCGGCAAGCGGTCCGTGATAATGCGTGCAGTGCGCGCCTACCGCGAACAATGCTTCGCCGCGCCGCACCAGAATCGCGTCTTCGCCGTCGACACGCCCGGCGACCATGCTGCCGTCCGGAAGATCGCGAAGCAAGACGCCGCTTCTGAAATCGGGACCTCGAATCCCCTCTTCTTCTGCCATGAAGTCCTCGACACTAAACGCCGGCGCGACGGGCGATCGGATACCGTTGCATCGTACCGCAATCCCGGTGCGACAATTCCTGTCGTGATCATCGATTCCATCATTTTGCTCGAGCGTCGATCGCGCTTGGCCGCACTCTCGGTGGCTTGTTGTTGGCTGGTAGCGGTCGCCTCGGGATCGGCTGCCGCCATCGCTTCGCCGGCCGAGTTGGCGGCGCACCGCGTTCTCGAGCGCGTCCGGGTCGTCGCGCCGACCTGGGTGCGGCTCACCCGAAGGGGCAACGTGTACACCGGGGCGTGCAGCGCGGATGGCGTCACCTGGTCGATCGTCGGAAGCGGAACGCCCGGCGGTCTCGCCGCCGCCGCCGATGTCGGCATGTTCGTCTCGGCGGTCAACGGCGGCGCCTCGGATCGCCTCATCGCGAAGTTCGACCACTGGACCACGCTGCCCGGCACCGGCGTGCCCGGGCCGGTCGTGGGGTCGCGGTAGTCACCCGTCGACGCACGCCGGATCGATCGGAAGCGTTCGAGGCCGGATGCGCCGATCGGCACCGAGGATTGCTTCACTCCGGTGTGCCGAAGCCGCCGCCGCCCGGTGTCTGAATCACGAACACGTCGCCCGCGCGCATCTCGACTTCGCACGTCGGACCGAATTCCTCGCGCGTTCCATCGGCGCGCTCGACCCAGTTCCGACCGACGGCGCCCGGTCGTCCGCCGGCCACACCGAACGGCGGCACGCGACGATGGTTCGCGAGCACCACCGCCGTCATCGGTGCGAGGAAGCGCACGCGACGATCGGAACCGTCGCCGCCGCGATGACGGCCGGCGCCGCCGCTGCCGCGTCGGATCGAAAACGATTCGAGCCGCACCGGAAAGCGCCACTCCAGGACTTCGGGGTCGGTGAGCCGTGAGTTCGTCATGTGCGTCTGTACCGCGCTCGCGCCGTCGAAGTCCGGACCGGCGCCCGCGCCACCCGCGATCGTCTCGTAGTACTGATAGGTTTCGTCGCCGAACGTGAAATTGTTCATCGTGCCCTGCGACGCCGCGAGTACGCCGAGGGCGCCATAGAGCGCATCGGTCACCGTCTGCGATGTCTCGACATTGCCCGCGACGACCGCCGCCGGGTAGCGCGGGCTCAGCATCGATCCTTCCGGGATCACGATCTCGATCGGCTTCAGGCAGCCCGCGTTCATCGGGATCTCGTCGTCGACCAGCGTGCGAAACACGTAGAGGACCGCCGCCTTGCAAACGGCGGAGGGCGCGTTGAAGTTGGTCGGCTGTTGCGGGCTCGTTCCGGTGAAGTCGATCGTCGCCGCGCGCGCCGCGCGATCGATCGCGATGCGCACGACGATCGTCGCGCCGTTGTCCATCGCGTACTCGAAGCGCCCGTCCTTCAACACGCCGAGCACGCGCCGCACCGACTCCTCGGCATTGTCCTGCACGTGCCGCATGTACGCGCCGACGACGGCCAGGCCGAAGTGCGCGACCATTTTTTCGAGTCCCTCCGCGCCCTTCGCGCACGCGGCCACCTGCGCGCGAAGGTCGGCCAGATTCTGTTCGACGTTGCGCGACGGGTAGAGACCCGCGCGGAGGATCGCGCGCATTTCGGCGTCGAGAAAGCGCCCTTGCGCCACGAGCTGCACGTTGTCGAGCAGCACACCCTCTTCCTCGACGCGCGTCGAGTTGGGCGGCATCGAGCCGGGCGTGATGCCGCCGATGTCGGCGTGGTGGCCGCGCGAGGCGACGTAGAACTCGGGCGTGGTTGCATCGAGAAACACCGGCGCGATCACCGTCACATCCGGCAAATGCGTGCCGCCGTTGTAAGGGGCATTCAGGACGAACACATCGCCCGATTTCATCGTGCCCGCGCGCCGATCGATGATCGTCTTCACCGACTCGCCCATCGAGCCCAGGTGCACCGGCATGTGCGGCGCGTTCGCGATCAGGTTGCCATCGGCGTCGAACACCGCGCAGGAAAAATCGAGCCGCTCCTTGATGTTGACCGAATACGCAGTGTTGGCGAGGGTCACCCCCATTTGCTCGGCGATCGCCATGAACAGGTTGTTGAAGACTTCGAGCAGCACGGGATCGGCCGTGGTTCCGATCGCATGCGTGCGTTGCGCCTTTTCGACGCGCGTCAACACGAGATGGTCGAGCGGCGTCAGCACGGCCTGCCAGCCCGGCTCGATCACCGTCGTCGCGTTCTTTTCGCGGATCACCGCCGGACCCGCGATCGCGTCGCCCGGCCGGAGGTCGTCGCGCTCGTAGATCGACGCATCGCGAAAGGCGCCTTGCGTATAAATCCTTTTCCGCGCGAGCGGCATCAATGGCGCAGCGCGCGGTGCGAACGTCGGTTTCACCTCGGCGACCGATTGCGCGCTGCCGACGGCTTCCACGGCTGCCGCCTCGATCACCAACGGCTTGTCCGGCATCAGGAAACCGTATTGGCGGCGATAGCGCTGCTCGAACAGGGCGACGATCGGCGCGACGGCGTCGGCCGCAGGCAGCTCGAGCGTCGTGTCGGTACCGTCGTACTTGACATGCAGCGAGCGGCGGCACGCGATGCGCGTCTCGCCGATCCCTTGGCGCGCGACCTCGCTTCGCGCGCGCGACTCGAGCGATCCCAGTATCGGTTCGACCGCCGCAAGCGCCTCTTCCGACAATCGCGTCTCGACTGCCTGCTGCCGCAACGCGCGGACGTCGGCGAGACCCATGCCGTACGCGGAGAGCACGCCCGCCAGCGGATGGATGAACACGCGCGTCATGCCGAGCGCGTCGGCGACGAGGCATGCGTGCTGCCCGGCTGCACCGCCGAAACAGCACAGCGTGTATTCGGTGGCGTCGTAACCACGCTGCACGGAGATATGCTTGATCGCGTTGGCCATATTCTCGACGGCGATTCGAAGGAAGCCTTCGGCGACTTCTTCGGGCGAGCGCACGACCCCGGTTCTTGCTTCGACGTCGGCGGCAAGCGCGGCAAACTTCGTCCGCACGACGCCGGCGTCGAGCGGCTCCCGGCCGTCGGTCCCGAATACGCGCGGGAAGAATTCGGGATCGATCTTGCCGACCATCACGTTGCAGTCGGTCACCGTCAGTGGGCCGCGGCGCCGATAGCACGCAGGGCCGGGATTGGCACCCGCCGACTCGGGGCCGACGCGAAAGCGCGCGCCGTCGAACGTGCAGATCGATCCGCCGCCCGCCGCGACGGTATGGATCATCATCATCGGCGCGCGGAGCCGCACGCCGGCGACTTCCGTGACGAACGCGCGCTCGTACTCCCCGGCCCAGTGTGTGACGTCGGTCGACGTGCCGCCCATGTCGAAGCCGATGATGCGGTCGAAGCCCGCCTGCCGCGACACTTCGACGGCGCCGACGATGCCGCCGGCCGGCCCCGACAGGATCGCGTCTTTGCCCTGGAACAAATGCGCGTCGGTCAAGCCTCCGGAACTTTGCATGAACTGCAGGCGCATCGGGGCCGGTACACCGTGATTCTCTCCTTCTCCTGCGCGCGGGAGAGGCTGACCGCCTGTGAGCTCCGCCTCCACCTGCGAGACGTAGCGGCGCAGGATCGGCGACAGATACGCATCGACGACCGTCGTGTCGCCGCGCGAAACCAATTTCATGAGCGGACTCACTTCGTGCGAGACCGAAACCTGCGCGAAACCGATCGTGCGCGCCAGCGCGGCGAGCGCCTGCTCGTGTGCGGAGAAACGGTAGCCGTGCATCAGCACGATCGCGATCGCTCCGATGCCCCCTTGGCGCGCCTCGCGCAACGCCGCCTCGGCTGCGGCGAGATCGAGCGG
>CATPAO010000300.1 GCA_955652025.1 Casimicrobiaceae bacterium | reverse complement strand
GCTCGACGACATTCGCGCCGAAATCTGGCTCAAGCTCTGGGGAAACCTGACGTTCAATCCGATCAGCGCGCTGACGCGCTCGACGCTCGTCGACATATGTCAGTATCCACCAACGCGCGAGCTTGCCACGGCGATGATGACCGAAGCGCAAGCGGTCGCGCACAAGCTCGGCATCACGTTCCGCGTCGGGCTGGAGAAGCGCATTGCGGGCGCGGAGCGGGTCGGCAAGCACAAGACGTCGATGTTGCAGGACGTCGAGGCCGGCCGCGCGCCGGAAATCGATGCACTGGTCGGCGCGGTCATGGAGCTGGGCCGCCTCACCAAGACGTCCACACCGAATATCGACGCGGTCTGCGCGCTCGCCAACCTGTTAGCGCAAACGCTTCAACCCGCGGTCCAACCGTTCCGCACGCCAATACCGGAAGCGATCTCGGGTTAGCGTTCCTCAACCGTCCGTGCCGGCGACGCTGCGCGCCGATTTAGACGGTTGGAGTCTCGGCGGCGCGATCAACAAGCGTAGGATTCTCGAACGCGGTGCCGGTAGGCAAGGCGAGGGCGCGAGGAGGATATACGCATGGCACTGACGCTCGAAGTCAACGGTGCGCGCCATTCGGTGCCGGCGGCGCCCGACACGCCGTTGCTCTACGTTTTACGCAACGACCTGGCGCTCAACGCGGCGAAATTCGGTTGCGGTCTCGGCCAATGCGGCGCGTGTACGGTCGTCATCGACGGAAGGGCGGTGCGATCCTGCGTGACGCCGGTGTCGGCGGCGGTCGGCAAGAAAATCACGACGCTGGAAGGTCTCGGTACCGCCGAAAAGCCGGGGCCGTTGCAACGCGCGTTCATCGCCGAGCAGGCGGCGCAGTGCGGCTATTGTGTCGGCGGAATGATGATGTCCGCCAAGGCGCTGCTCGATCGAACGCCGAATCCGACCGAGTCCGAGATCCGCACTGCGCTCGAAGGCAATCTGTGCCGCTGCGGAACGCACAATCGCATCGTGCGCGCCGTCGGGCGCGCGGCGCGGGAGAAAACGCTGTGAGCGCCGCTGGGCCGTCCCAAGGCGCGAATTACTCCCCCTCGGGGGGCAGCGCAGCGGCGATAGCCGCAAGCGTGGGGGTCCGATGAGCGCCGCCGGCCCGCCACGCATCGAGCGGCCGGCGAGGCGCCGGTTCCTGCGACAGAGCGCGGCGGTGACGATCGCGTTCTCGCTCTGTCCGATTACACACGCGCTCGCCCAGCCCACAACGCTGCCCGGCAGTCTCAATACCAACCGTCGCCTCGATGCGTGGCTTCGCGTCGACGCCGACGGCACCGTGACGGTCTTCACCGGCAAGGTCGAATTGGGGCAGGGCATCACGACCGCCTTGGCGCAGATCGTCGCCGACGAGCTCGACGTCGATCCGAAACGGGTGACGATGATTTCAGGCGACACGTCGCGCACGCCCAACGAAGGCGTGACGTCGGGCAGCCTGTCGATCGAGCAGGGCGGGACCGCACTGCGCTTTGCCGCCGCGGAGGCGCGCGAGATCCTCGTGGGTGCCGCCGCAGCGAAACTCGGCGTCGATGCGCGCGATCTTCGCGTCGACGATGGCTCCGTGATCGCGACGAGCGGTGCGCGCACGACTTATTGGGCGGTGACGACGGACGCGACGCTCAAGCGCGACGCGACGGCCAAGGCGAAGCCCAAGGCGGCTGAGGATCGCAAAATCATCGGGAAGAGCATGCTGCGACGCGACATCCCGGCGAAGGTCACCGGCGGCGTTGCGTACGTGCACGACCTCCGACTGCCCGAGATGGTCTTCGGCCGCGCGGTGCGGCCGCCATCGCCTCGCGCCAAGCTTCAATCGGTCGACGAAGCCGTCGTGCGAGCGATGCCGGGCGTGATCGCGGTAGTGCGCGATGGCAGTTTTCTCGGCGTCGCGGCGGAGCGCGAGGAGCAGGCGATCGCCGCCGCGCAGGCGCTGCGCGAGAAATCACGCTGGGAGGAAAAGGGCGACCTACCGCCGTCGGGGCGCGCGTTGTTCGAATCGATGCTGGGCGCGAAATCGCAGGACTCGGTGGTAAGCGAAAAAACGAACGCCGAAGCGGCGGCCAAGATCGTGAAGCGACTCGACGCGAGCTACACGCGCCCGTTCCTGGCGCATGCGTCGATCGGTCCCTCGTGCGCCGTGGCGCAATGGCGCGGCGGCAAGCTCACCGTTTGGAGCCACACCCAAGGCGTATTTCCGTTGCGCGGCGACCTCGCCAAGGCGCTGCGCGTCGCGCCGGACGACATCGTCGTCATCCATCGTGAGGGCTCGGGTTGCTACGGCCAGAACGGCGCCGACGACGTCGCGCTCGACGCCGCGCTGGTCGCGCGCGCTACGCGTGGCCGGCCGGTCAAGCTGCAATGGATGCGCGACGACGAATTCGCGTGGGAGCCGTATGGGTCGGCGATGGCGATGCACCTCGCCGCTGGCCTGGACGCGTCGGGCAACATCGTGGATTGGCGGCACGAGCTGTGGACCCATACCCACAGCATGCGGCCCGGTGACCCCGAGGGTTGCAACTTGCTGGCAAGCTGGTACGCCGAGAGTCCGCTGGCGCCGGGACCTGCGCGCAACATTCCGCAACCCTCCGGCGGCGGCGATCGCAACGCCGTGCCGTTCTACGTTTTTCCGCAGCAGAAGATCGTCAACCATCTGCTGCCGCAAATGCCAATTCGCGTATCGGCACTGCGCACGCTCGGAGCCTACGGCAACGTGTTCGCCGCGGAGTCGTTCATCGACGAGTTGGCCGCCGCTGCGGGCGCCGATCCCGTCGCGTTCCGGTTGCGCCATCTCGCGGATCCGCGCGCCAAGGCGGCGATCGAGGCGGTCGCCGCGAAATCCGCGTGGAAGCCGAACGAAAAAGGCGACGGTCGTCGCGGCCGAGGCATCGCCTTTGCGAAGTACAAGAACCTGGCCGTCTATTGCGCGGTGGTCGCCGAAGTGAACGTCGATCCGGCGAGCGGTACCGTGCGGGTGCCGCGAATCTGGGCGGTCGCCGATGCCGGCATGATCGTGAATCCGGACGGGCTCGCGAACCAAATCGAAGGCGGTTGCATCCAGTCGACGAGCTGGACGTTACGGGAGGCGGTGGCGTTCGACGCGAACCGCATAACGACCCGATCGTGGGCGGATTACCCGATCCTGCGGATGAGCGAGGTGCCGGCTGTCGACGTCCAATTGATCGACCATCCCGACGAGCGGCCACTCGGCGTGGGCGAAGGATCGCAAGGGCCAACGGCGGCGGCGATCGCAAACGCGTTCGCCAATGCGACAGGGCGCCGTCTGCGCGATGTTCCGTTTACGCCCGACCGGGTCAAGGCGGCGTTGGGCTGAGCGCCGCGCGTCACCCGGAGGCACAAACGCGAATGAGTTTGACTACAGTAGCGCCGTCCGATAGAACAGGGATCGCTATGACGAAATCGCGCGTCTGCGCCTGGTTCGTCGCCGCATGCCTTGTTCTGCCTGGCGCCGCGCTCGCGCGGCAGGTCGCGTATGCGACGACGACCGTGAACGTCCGCGCCGGTCCCGACCGATCGTATCCGCTCGTGATGCGGGTCGTCCCCGGCACGCAGGTCCAGGTTTGCGGGTGCCTCGACGACTACCGCTGGTGCGACGTCGGGCTCGGGCTTAACCGCGGCTGGGTCTACGCGGGCAATCTGACCTATCCATATCAGAATAGGCGGGTCGCCATTTACACGTACGGCCCCACGCTAGGCATTCCAATCATCACGTTTTCGGTCGGGCCGTATTGGGACAATTACTACCGCGGACGGCCGTGGTACTCGAACCGGACCTATTGGGCCCGCCGCCGCCGCGACCGCCGGATTGGAACCGGCCGCCACCGCAGATCCAGCCGCCGCGGCCGCAGCCGCCCCCCGTCGCGGCCCACGCCGAGGCCGCG
>CATPAO010000299.1 GCA_955652025.1 Casimicrobiaceae bacterium | reverse complement strand
CTTGAAAGGTCTGCATCTCGCCGCGTACGACGCGTTCGTGCACCGCCTCGTTGAGCGGTATTAGCGTTTGCTCAAGGAACCGGCGCAAGCCCTGGCTCGCGAGGAGCTTCGACATATGCGTTTGCAGATCCGCTGTCCGGTGCGACGCGAGCAATCGCATCGCCGTTTCGATTTCCTGCGGCAACGGCGCCGGCTCCTCGACCGTCAGACCGAGCATCGATTGCAACGCCGTGTCGGCAAGGGGCACCACGGCGCCCGCACGCCAGCCTTCGGACAGCAATTGCTTGATGAGGCGAAGGCGCGCCACCTGATCGGGCGGGTACACGCGATCGCCAAACGGATCGCGGAGCGGCGCCGGAAAACCATATCGGCGCTGCCACATGTACAGCTGCTCGCGCCGCAGTCCGGTGATGCGGACCACTTCGCGGATATGCAATGCGTCGGCAGTTTCGCCGCTGACCGCAAGCGTGTTGACCGGCGGGAGCGGTCCCTCGCGCCGGCGTTGAGGCGCCTTGATCAGGATGCCCATTTGTGTCGTTCCTTGCGCGTTCCGCGTCAGTTAGAGCGTAAAAGATCCGGCGCGAACGAGTCCTGCGTCGGCACCTTACGGCGCCGGACAGCAAAAACTCATGGTTCCGGTAGCCTACGACAGGCTGTGCTCCACGCACCGTTCCATGCACGATGTATGCCAGAGGAATATTCCTGCTTGCCACGCGGACGCTCTTTGCGCGATCATGGCGTTGCACAAAATGCAATAAATCCCGGCAAATCGGGCGCCCACAGGTTCCCCCGCGTTCGCCGTTGCGCCTGCCACGAGGCGAGAGCGGCTTGGGTCCGGTTTTTGCACCTTCGATCGGGACGGGGTTGAAACGCTCCAATGTTTGAATTTTTGAAATCCCGCAGGGACCCGCTGGCGGACACCCGGGCCGCGCAACGCTGGCTGGAAACTGGCGTCTCCTCCGACGCGCTGGCGCTGCACGGCCAGCTGATGGCCGAGCTTGCGCGCGTCAACGCACCGGCGGCGCGACTTACCCCGCGCCGTCTCGCCGCGCTGTTCGTCGTCGATTCGCACGCCGACCGGCTGTTCAACTCGCTCACCGCGCAATACGTCGAACACGCGAACCGCAGCGCGAAAATCGAGCGGCAAATCTGGACCGCGCTGTTCGATCTGACACACGCGTTCCAGACCGCTTATCAGGCGTATCAGCGCATCGTGAGCGAAGCCGGCCACAATTCGAAATGGAAACAGTTGATGCCGGAATTGATCTGCCGCCAGATCGTACATCTCGGCCGCGACGCGAAAGCGCGGCTTTACCGCTACGAATCCTGGATGCCCGGGCGGTGGTCCGATTTGCACGGCCTGCTCGCCCTGGCGACGACCGAGCAACAGGAACGTCTGCCGATCGCGCTGGCGGGCAATCGCCCCGCGACGTCGATCGAGCATCAATACCTGATGATCGTCGTGTTGCAGCTAATCGATACCGGCAACCTGACGCCGCGGCAGATCGAGCAGGTTTGGGAGGCATTGGACGGCTGGTGCGGATCGCTCCGCTTATCGCTCGGACCCAAGACCGTGTCGTCGTTCTATGTCGACCTGGCAAGCCGTGAAGGCCTGAGGCGCCGCTCGTCCGGTGCGCTCGAAGGTAGCGTGCTCTTCGTCGACACGCAGCCGCTGCATGCGGTGATGATGCAGCACGAGATCACGCTGGAGCAGATGATCGGGACCCACTCGCGCACCGACGAAGCGATTCGCCTCTCCGAGCAATTGAGCCTGCTCAAGCGTTTTGCGGTCAAGGTCGATCCCGAGTACAAGCCGCTCGCGCGACACGGCGAGCGAGCGCTCGCCACCGGCACGGTGGACGCGATCGTCGGCTTGGCCAAGATCGCCGGCTTCCTGCGTGAAGAGGAACGCGATCCGGATTTCCAGCTTTATGCCGGCAAAAGCTTCGGCAGCTCGCTCGAGCTCGCGGTATTCGGCCGCATACGCAACGAGCGCGACCGGCGCGTCGAGCTCGCCAAGCACCGGCTCGCTCAATATGCGGCCGCCGGCCCGTGGGAGCTGAAAGACATTTCGCAGACGGGGTTCCGACTGATCGCGCCTCTCAAGTCCGCGACCGTGTTTCCGATCGGCATGCTGGTCGCGATCCGCCCGCCGCAGCAACCGAAGTGGACGCTCGGCATCGTGCGCCGGATGCGCCGGCTCACCTCCGATCGCACCGAGATCGGCCTGCAGATCATCGCGAGCGCGATTGCCGGCGTCGATCTCGTCGAGCAGCGCCGGACTACCGACACGGACTACCTGGTCGACGGCGAAGCGGGCATCATCAATGGGCGCACCTTCGTCGCGCTTTTTCTCACGCTGAAGAAAAGCGACGCCGATGCCGGCGTCCAATCGCTGATCGTGCCGACGAGCGAGTACCAGCCGGGCAAGCGCCTGACGCTCGTGACGTCGAAGGCAATCTATCGCGCCGTGCTGGGAGGCCCGATCGAGCAGCAGCCGGAGTGGGTCTGGACGGCGGTGGAGCCGCAGGAGATCGGCGCGCAGATCGCGATTGCGCCGTCGGGAGGCGGCGAGTCGTATCGGCCGCATTAGCCGTTTGCCGCGACGGCGGAGCCGCGAGCGGGGGGAAACAGCGTGAGCGCCGCCGGGCCGTCCCAAGGCGCGAATTGTTCCCCCTCCGGGGGCAGCGAAGCGGCATCAGCCGCGAGCGTGGGGGACCACATTGAACGATCGCTACGCCGAGTTGCACGCCGCCTATCGCTGGGACGTGCCGCGCGAGTTCAACATCGCCTACGCGTGTTGCACGCGCCATGCCAAGGATCGTGCGCGCTTTGCGCTGTACTGGGAGGATGAGTCCGGCGCGCGCGCGGCCTATACCTACTGGGACCTGCAGCAACAGGCGAACCGGTTGTCGAATGCCCTCGCGGCAATGGGAGTCGGGCGCGGCGACAAGATCGCATTGATGCTGCCGCAACGGCCGGAGACGGTCGTCGCGCACATCGCGATCAATCAGATGGGCGCCGTCGCCGTGCCGTTGTCATTTCTGTTCGGTCCGGAGGCGCTCGAATACCGGCTCGCGAATTCGGAAAGCAAGGTCGCGATCGTCGATCCGCAGTCGCTGCCGAACCTGATCCCGATTCGCGACGCGTTCGCGGGCCTCGCGCACGTGATCGGTGTCGCCGGAGCGAGCGAAGCCTGGGTCACGTCGTGGGAATCGCTGCAACAGCGCGCGTCGCCTCGCTTCGCGCCGGCGGCGACGAAGGCGACCGACCCGGCGCTCCTCGTGTACACCAGCGGAACGACGGGGCCGCCGAAGGGCGCGCTGATGCCGCAGTCGTGCCTCATCGGCAACCTTCCCGGCTTCACCTACTCGCACGACGGCTTTCCGCAACCGGGCGATCTCTTCTGGTCGCCGGCCGACTGGGCGTGGACCGGCGGATTGATCGATGCGCTGTTGCCGACGCTGTATTTCGGGCAGGCGATCGTCGGCTATCGCGCGCGCTTCGACCCCGAACGCGCGTTGCGCCTGATCGAGCGCTACCAGATCCGCAACACGTTCCTGTTCCCGACGGCGCTCAAGATGATGATGAAGGCGTATCCGCGGCCGCGTGAAGTCTTCGACATCAACCTGCGCAGCATCATGAGCGCCGGCGAAGCGGTCGGAACGACGGTGTTCGATTGGGCGCGCGAGGCCCTCGGCGTGACGATCAACGAAATGTTCGGCCAGACCGAGATGAATTACATCGTCGGCAATTCACAGGCGAACTGGCCCGCGAAGCCGGGTTCGATGGGGCGCCCGTATCCCGGCCACCGGATCGCGGTCATCGACGACGACGGCCACGCCGTTCCGCAGGGCGAACCCGGCGAGGTCGCGATCCACCGGACGGCGCCGGACGGCACGCCCGACCCGGTGTTCTTCCTCGAGTACTACAAGAATCCGGAAGGTACGCGGAACAAGTTCAGCGGCGACTGGTGCCGAACCGGCGACGTGGCGAGTGTCGACGCCGACGGCTATCTCTGGTATCAGGGCCGTGCCGACGACATGTTCAAGGCCGCCGGCTATCGGATCGGCCCGTCCGAGATCGAGAACTGTCTCGTCAAGCATCCTGCCATTGCAAATGCCGCGGTCGTGCCGTCGCCCGACGAGACGCGCGGCAACGTGGTCAAGGCGTTTCTCGTGCTCGCACCCGGCTACGCACCGTCGCCCGAATTGGAGAACGACATTCGGCAGCACGTCAGCAAGCATCTCGCCCCGTACGAGTATCCGAAGGAGATCGAGTTCATCGATGCGTTGCCGATGACAACGACGGGCAAAGTGCAACGGAAGGTGCTGCGCGAGCGCGAAGCGGCACGCAAGGCCGCAATGCGTTGAGAAACGGAGGTACGGGAATCCGCGTCGACCGCGAGAGTTTCGGGACCCGACCTAGTACCGCTTCGTAAGCGTCATGATGTCCCCCTCGCGCTTCATATCCATGCGATTGAGGAAGTTCATGCCGAGCAGAGCGCTCGACAGGCCGTCGTCGCGTTCCATTACCACCGCATCGACGTTGTTGAGCGTGATGTCCCCTATACGCACCGTGTCGAGTTTGATCCGGTACGCCGTCGCGGTGCCGTTGGCCGTGTTCGTCATCCCCTTCTGGCCCTTGCGGAAGTCGAGCGAAAGACGGCGTGCCTCGCTGGCGGGAAGCGAAATCAGAGTCGCGCCCGTATCCACCACAAATCGCATCGGCACGCCGTTCACCACACCGTCGGCGAAAAAGTGGCCCTGCGTGTCGGCGGTGAGCATGACGGACGCGGCGGCGGAAG
>CATPAO010000298.1 GCA_955652025.1 Casimicrobiaceae bacterium | reverse complement strand
GCAGCGACTCGCGCACCTCGTGGCGCGGCGCGTGGGGGCCGCCGGCGCGCAGACGCGGCGGCCGCCGGCAACCGTCGGCCGGCCGGGGCTGCGCGCGCAGGTGATCCATTTCATCAACAAGCCGATGCCGGGCGGATTGCCGAAGCGCACGTCGCGCGCACTGCTCGACATCGAGGATGCAGCCGTGGTGCCGATCATCCGCGATCCGACGCGCGTCGCCGATCTGTCGGACGCCGTTTTCTATTTTCCCGGCTGCGGCTCGGAGCGGTTGTTTTCGCAGGTGGGATTGGCCACCCAGGCGATGCTCTACCACGTCGGCGCGCAGTGCGTGCTGCCGCCCGGGTATCTTTGCTGCGGCTATCCGCAAACGGCGGCCGGCCATCAAGAGCGCGGCCGGCGAATCATCACCGACAACCGCGTGCTGTTCCATCGGGTCGCGAACACGCTCAACTATCTCGATATCAAGACAGTGATCGTCTCGTGCGGCACGTGCATGGACCAGCTCGCGAAATACGAGTTCGGCAAGATTTTCCCCGGCTGCCGTCTGCTCGACATTCACGAATATCTGTTGGAAAAAGGCGTGAAGCTCGAGGGCGTCACCGGGACGCGCTACATGTATCACGACCCTTGTCACACGCCGATGAAGACGTATCAGCCGTTGCAGGTCGTCAACGCGTTGATGGGTGGCGACGTGCCGCTCTCCGATCGTTGTTGCGGCGAATCGGGCACGCTCGCGATGACGCGTCCTGACGTGTCGACGCAGGTGCGCTTCCGCAAGGAGGAGGAGATGAAGAAGGGCGCCGCCACGCTTCGCGCCGATGGCTTCGCGGGGGAGGTCAAGGTGCTGACGTCGTGCCCCTCGTGCCTGCAGGGGCTGTCCCGTTTCGACGACGACGCCGGCACCGCGGCCGACTACATCGTCGTGGAGATCGCGCGCCACATCCTCGGCGCCGATTGGATGCAGGAGTATGTCGCGAAAGCCAACGCGGGCGGCATCGAGCGCGTGCTTTTGTAGCGGGCTTGACCGCGATCAGCGCTTCTGCACGCGCTCGGCAGGGGCTCTCGCTTCGAGCGATGGCGGCGTCGGCGCGGGCTTGCTGAATTGAATCTCGACGCCGTTCGACGGCGGCGTCAACCACGACACTTCGCGCAACAGCCACGGTGTGCAAAGCACGAGCGCAATGTAAAGTGCGGCGATGTATTCGGCGGCGCGCGAGCGCTTGGGCGCACGAAATTCGGGGAACGATTCGCGCGACGTTTCGCGCGTCGCAATCGACGGCGGGAGTGCGGTCGCGGTGAATTGCAGCGGGTTCATGACAGTTCCTTTCGCTGGCGCCTTGGCCTTCGAAAAAATCCCGCGAGGGCGGCCCTCTCGAACCAGGGAGCACGCCGCCGACTTAAGAGTGGCGCCGTCGCGGGTGGAGGCAATCGTGGGCGGCACTTCGTTTGCTCTCGGAGTCGGGTGGTGGACGAAGGCCGCTAACGCCATGGAGTCAGGATAGCGACGCCGCTCGGGCATTGCGGTGGACAAATCGGCGTCATGTCAGCGGAATATTCGCTGGCCGCGGGACCTAGGACCTGTTTTGCGCGGCAACGCGCCCCGGGAGCTCATTCTGAGGCTCTCGCTGGCGCGTTCCTTGCTGTGGTGTACGGGAAGTAGCTCGCTTGCGGCAATTGCGCGGCTCCAACCGCGACTGTGTGCCCATTTGCGGCAACGATGCGCGGGATGTGCCGTGCGCTGTAATGTGGCAATTGGCAGGACAGAACGCAATTACCGTCGACAATGGATCCGAAATGCATCTTTTGCGACAGCGACGGCGGACTCAAGGTCTATGGCGACGATCGCTGCCGTGTGGTCATCGCCGACGAGGCCTTCGTGGGATTCTGTCGCGTGGTTTGGAATGCGCACGTGCGTGAAATTACCGATCTTTCGACCCCTGAACGATCCCATCTGATGGACGTGGTATTCGCCGTCGAGTCCGCATTGCGCGCGCTGTTGCGCCCCCACAAAATGAACCTCGCAAGCCTTGGCAATCAAGTGCCGCATTTGCATTGGCATGTCGTCCCGCGCTTCGTGTCCGATTCGCATTTTCCCGAGCCGGTCTGGGGTATTCGCCAGCGCGATCCCGTCGCGCACGCATGGCCGGCCGGATTTGCCTCGGCGCTCGCGGTCAGGCTCGCGTCGTGCCATGACGAGAGGCGATCGCAATGACCGACGATACGACGATCCAAAACACCGAGGCGCAGGCGCACGCAGCCGCACGCATTGCCGCCTCCGCAGCGCCGCGGCTCTGTTTTTCCGATGCCGAGAGTGCGGACAAATGGGCGAAGACGTTGCCGATGATGCCGATCGGCCAGGCGCACGACGCGCTTGTCCGCCAGCTGCATGCGCTCGCGGTCGCACAGTTTCCGGCGCGCGAACGGGCGAGAATCGCGGAGATTCTGCGCGACCAGGTGGGCCATCTGCACACGGAGCTTGCCCGCCGCTATGCGGGCAAGCCGCAACCCGAAGACGAGCGCGAGACCGAGGCGATCGACCAGGCGGTCGCGCTGTGGCAAGCGCTGTGGGAGCAGTATTCGACGTGCTTGAAGCCGCTCCTCGAAGGCCACCCCGACCTGCAGGGCGTCAAGCCGAAAATCCTCCAGCGGGGGCTTTTCGTCGGCAAGCAGCTCGTGTTGGTGCACGGTCTTGCGAGGCGCGCCGTGCCGCCGTCGGTATGGCAGGAGCTGCACGCCTACTACCGGTTGGCCGAGATGCTCGAATGCGCGGTGACGTCGGTCACCGACGAGCAGATGCCGCACGGCGTTGGGACATCGTGCTATTCGACTTACAGCCACGCGCTGCTGCTGGGCCTGTCCGACCCCTATTCGATGACGGTTCGGCAGATCGAGCTGACCGATCGCTGGCTCGCGCAATGGTCGCGCAAGCTTTTTCCGTACAGCCGCCAGCGCGAAACCGAAGGCGCCGTCGTGCTGATCGACCTCGATGGTCCGTCGGGCGCGACGCTCGCGCCGATGACGCCCAAGGACGCGCCCGCGGCGCTGCGCTTCGGCTATCCGGGCAAGATCGCGACGAGTGTCCGGGGCCGTTTGCGCCGGCTCGCCACCGGCGCCAATCCGGGAGAGTTGCAGCTTGGGCAGGACGTGTCGGTCGAGCAGTGCGTCGCGCTGTTGACGCATCTCGAGGCCAAATGGTGCCACGTCGCGCGTCCGGTGCAAGGCGCGGCGGACGTCTGGATCGGGCTCGCGACCGGCGGAATCCTGGCGGCGTTTTATCGCGTCGGAGGACGTACGTTCGAGCGCGAGGACAAGATGGAGCGGTCATTCCACGGGGCGCAACAGCATTTGAAGACGCTCGGGGCACTGACGCACTACGATCGCTTTCGCGAAGAGGCCGAGCGCGACTGGCCATGGGAGCGATGGCAAGGCCGGTACGAATGGCGCGACGCGGTGCTGCGCCGCGACGACGGCAGCCACTTCCGCTGGTCGATCGAGCAGCTCGTCGTCGTGCAGGACGAAGATCGAACGCGGGTCGCTTTCGTGGCGCGCATCATGCGCGGCGTGGGCGGCGAGTTGGTGCTTGCACTCAAGCTATGGCCCGGCACGCCGCGGTCATTGACGCTACGCCCGATCTCGACCAGCCTGTCGGAAGATTCGCCGATACCGGGATTGCTGCTGGCCGAGGCGCCCGAGGATCGTCCGACGCTGATCCTGCAGCCGCGCGCGTTCACGCCGGGACGGCTGCTCCGCTCTGTCGACGGCGGCATCGAGCGCAAGTTTCGCCTGACCCGACTCTTGCAGCGCGGCGCGGATTTCGAGCGGGTTGCGTTCGAGGAGCATAACTGACGGGCGAGCTCCGGTCGCCGCAGAGTCCGCGCCCGCGATAGCCGCGTCCGGCAGGCTGGCGGGCTCGAGCGCGAACGCCGCCACCGCGCTATGCCGTTATCATGACGGCATGCCGAATCGTCTTTCTGACGCAACGTCGCCGTATCTCCGCCAGCACGCCGAAAACCCCGTCGACTGGTATCCATGGGGTGACGAAGCGCTTGCCTTGGCGCGCCGCGACGACAAGCCGATCCTGCTGTCGATCGGGTACTCCGCGTGCCACTGGTGCCATGTGATGGCGCACGAATCGTTCGAGGATCCCGCTGTCGCCCTGGCGATGAACGAGCGTTACGTCAACATCAAGGTCGACCGCGAGGAACGGCCGGACCTCGATCAGATCTATCAGACCGCCCACGCGCTGTTGACGCGTCGCACCGGCGGCTGGCCGCTCACCGTGTTCTTGACGCCGTCCGGGGAGCCGTTCTATGCGGGAACGTACTTCCCGAAAGTGGGGCGGTACGGCTTGCCCGGTTTCATCGACCTGCTGCCGCGGATTGCCGACGCGTACCGCGAGCAAGGCGGCGCGATCGCCGAGCAGAACCGCAACCTGGCCGAAGCGATGGCGTCGCTCGAACCCGTCGCGCCCGCGGGCGCGGCGCTGCCCGGCCGCGCGCCGGGCGTTGCGCTGTCCGAATTGAAACGCAATTTCGATCGCGTCCACGGCGGTTTCGGCGGTGCCCCCAAGTTCCCGCATCCGGCGGAGCTCGAATTTTGTCTTCGCGCGTACGGGATGGCCGGCGATGCCGAGGCGCTCGCCATCGTGCACACGACGCTCGCCCGCATGGCGCAAGGCGGAATCCAGGATCAGCTCGGCGGCGGCTTTTATCGGTACAGCGTCGATGCCGAGTGGACGATCCCGCATTTCGAAAAGATGCTCTACGACAACGGTCCGCTGTTGTCGCTCTACGCCGACCTCTCGCGCGCCGAGGGCGATGCGGCGTTCGGCGACGTCGCGCGCGGCATCGTCGGCTGGCTGATACGGGAAATGCGCTCGCAAGACGGCGCGTTCTACTCGAGCTTCGATGCCGACAGCGAAGGCGAGGAAGGCAAGTTCTACGTCTTCACGCCAGACGCGGCGCGACGGCTCTTGAAGCCCGCCGAGTGGGAAGTCGCGGCACCCTATTTCGGCTTGGACCAGCCGCCGAATTTCGAGCAGCACGCGTGGCATCTGCGCGTCAGCGAGCCGCTCGCACGCGTGGCGGAGCAGTTGTCGATCTCGCTCCCCGACGCGCAGACACGGCTCGCCGGCGCCAAGACGGCGCTGTTCGAAGCGCGCGAAAAGCGCGTGCGCCCCGGTCTCGACGACAAGATTCTGACGGCGTGGAACGCGCTGTCGATCGCCGGGTTGGCGCGGGCGTCGCGGGCGCAGGACGAGCCGCGCTGGGCCGATCTCGCCGTCGCGGCGCTCGACGCGGTGCGCAAGTCCGCCTGGCGCGACGGCCGTCTTTACGCGACCCGTCGCGGTGAGCGCGCGGAATTGAAT
>CATPAO010000297.1 GCA_955652025.1 Casimicrobiaceae bacterium | reverse complement strand
TTTCCCCACTTTTGCTCTACCCCTTCCGCCACCGCGATCCGCGCACCGGCAAGTGGGTCCGCGCGCGTTACGTGGCCGAGCGGCATGCGATCGCCGAACGCTACGCGGAGTGGGAGATTACCGGGCCCGCCGAGATTCGCATGCAAGGGGGCGGCGGGTCGTTCAACGCCTATCGGATGGTCACGCACGCGGAGTTGGTGCAGTTGGAAGAGCAGCCGCCGCAGATCAACCCGCACCTGGCGAAGCCGCCGGCGATCGACGCGCTTGAGTCGTTCTTGCTGCGCGTGTTCCTGCGCCGGTACATCACCTATTGCGCGAGGCGCAGGCGGTTCGCGGCAATGGATGGGGCGGCGCGCCTGTTCGCGGACCTTGGCGTGGCGGCGGTCAGTGAAGGCTAAATCCCGCCACCGCTTACTCGCTCAGCGTGGTGTCTTGGCTACACCAATAACTGCGAAGCTTCGAGAGATCGCGCCGCACGTCGGCGGGGAATCCTTGGTGTCCGCCGTGGCGGTCGAAGGACCTATCCCGCGACCGGGAAACGGGCTCAGCTACAGTCGTCCGCACCATTAGTGTGGCCCCCAACTGTGAGGGTCCTTCCGCTTGGGAGGATGGATACGCGTGGCAATGTACATGGAGAGCATGCCCAGTAGAAAACCACCAAAGACATGGAGAATTGGAAAGTCGGGGGTGGGGCCGTTGAGGAGGTATCCAACTGCGATGATCACCGCCCACACGATGAGAACGCCGATCACGTATGCGGTGAGGTGTTCAAGGATCGCATCGGTCACTCCCTATTGGATAAAATCTGACATTTAATTCCGGACGCCGTCGTGAAGAGGCAAAGCACCCTCCCACTTTTTTTCACGGCCAGCGCACGATCGCCGCGCCCATCGCGCTCCTTCAGCAAGGCAGCGCGAAATGCCCACATTGCGGCCGGCAGATCAAACCGACGCCCGAGATCGTCGCAGCGATTCAGGTGCTCAAGTAGGGGCGAGGGGATTTGCTCAGCGATTCCAGGAGCGAGGGAACTTCCCCGATTTGCTTCGCCTTATCAAGGAAATGATCCACACCCAATTGTTGTGCGGCGTATCGATACGGCTCCGTCGCGTAATTGGTTAGCATAATGCGTAGCGGCGGGTCGCCTTCGTTGTTAAGGGCGATTGCCTCTAGCACATCGAAGCCACTTCCGGCTTTTAGCACGAGGTCGACGGTGACTGCATCGGGGTGAAGCGCCGCAATGTCCGCGATAGCGGCCGAAGCTGTGTCCGCATGCCCGACGACCGTGGCCCCGGTTGCTTCTATAAGCTCGGTCAGAAGATTGCTAATAATGGGCGAGTCTTCCACCACATAAACCGCGGTGTTCCGAGTTTTCATTTGAAGTCACTCCCGTCGAGCGTGAGGGACGGATAAGTAATTCTCCGTGCCCGGGAAGCACATCGTCTGTAGGCGATAGCCTGATAAGCCGGCCGGACTACATCGCGCTAGTGCTCGCGCATTTGGCCCATGCACCGGCGCGGACGTGCCCTTACCCTATCCCGCGCCCGTAGAAACGCACAGCGGCCGTCCTACGCGATCCGTTCGTCGCTCGCGGTGGACGCGTGACCAGGCCGCGCGTACGCTTCGCGTGGCAGTCAAGGGACTAGCTACGAAGCGCCCGAAAAAGGGCCGGCTGAAGGTGTGAACCTCGCGGGGCGATGGAGGAGCGTCAGTACGACCGCGCGCCGGTATTCAGTCCGACGTTGCAACTACTCAGGTGGGGCGTTTTCGCCTTGCTACTGGTCGTCGCGGCAATAATCGCGGTGCACTACTTTTACGATTTGGCCGTGCTAGTGGCCGAAGATATGAGTGCGCAAACGCACAGACGGGATTTACCGTCGTGTGTTTCCATGATGGGCCGCGTTGTTCCGATACGGTTAAACGGGAACCATCATGGACGATCAGAAAAAGGTCGACGCCGACCGCACACCGCGCGCTCTAGCTGCACAAATAGTCCGAGCCATCGTTATCGCAGTTCTGCTTACGGCTGCCGCTTGGATGGCCGCAAGCTACGCATTGGACTGGACAGGTCCAACCTTTCGCTAAGTACATACTGTCGCGGAGATGCTTAGCAAGTAGCGGCGGCTTGGGAAGGCGACCTTGCTGCGCTAACTTCGGTGATACCTGTGTCTCGCGTTGCAGATCGCCCGCGCGGCTACTTTAGCCGCCACCGTGAATTGTTCGAGCGTCGCGTGCCGTTCAGCGTTCTCGAGCTCGTTGATGATCGCAATGCTCTCGAAATGTCGCCGCGTTCGTTCGGACAGATGCGCAAGGTGGCGCGGGGGCGGAAGCGGTTTGTTCATTTCAACTCGTGGTGTTCTTATTGATGCGTGCGAATCGCACATTCCCAAGGTTCTACCGTAGCAAGGGCTAGGCCAGGATTCCGAACCGACACAGTTTCAAAGCCTTGCAAATAAACTGCGTTGCCGTGATCACAGCATCTGTAATAAGCGCCGACGCGGGCGAGGGCCCGTTAGCCAAACGAGCCTAATGCTTACCGAATCCAAAAGCCTGACCGAGCCGGCGACCCGCAAAGAGCGAACGGCCATGGAAATCCACGCCGCGGAGACCCCACCGTCGGTTCAGCGACCGCGCGCGACGTGTGCATCATCAGGAAGAAATTGGTGGCAGGCATTGCGGTATCGAACGGCTTACGTTCGGGCCGAACGCTTCCCGAGACACCGAAGAAGCGTAAGTTGTGCATCATCGTGTCCTGGCGCTTTTCGCCGCCGGGACCTGGGCCTGGCAAGATTACGCCGGGGGTAACATGCGGGGGTATTTTGGCGGAAAGTTGTCGTCCTAGCCCTTGTTTTCGAGTCCCTTCCCCGCACCAAATAAGCAGCCGCTACCGTCCGATAGCAACGGCCCCTCCCCCGGATCGGCGCGATCACGCCGCGCTCGAGAAGGATTTGCCCGACTTCCTGGTCAAGCTCGACAACTATGATGGCGAGCCGACCACGAAGCTCGCGATTCGCCTGCTCGCGCTGACCCGTTTTCAGCCCTTTGGCTTGCGGGTGATGGAAAAGCCGCCGGCCTTAACTCCTGCCTCTGCGCATGCCACATCATCTTGCGGCGCCTCTCCAGAAACTCCCACAGCACCTACATACTGACCCTCTACAGTAAAGGCTGGTATCCCGCCCGGAACTGTCACAACGTGCGGCGCGCTCGCAAAGCCAGGCGTCTCCTTTGCCGATACCGCCATATCCGCCGTTGAGAAATGCCAACTGGAGACTGCCTCTGCCTTCTGAATCGCAAATTCGGTGACGCCAGGCTGGTTGCCGTCCATCCTCAACAGCGCAACCGGGTGTCCGGTCTCATCATAGACCGCAATGGCATGGCTCTGACCTTTGCTCTTGGCGTGGGCTACGCAACCGTTGACGATCTGCATCGCCGCTTCAGCTTTGATTCCACTCGGCGCAGCAGACCCAAGAGCTGGGAGAACGCCCAGCGCCAGTGCAACGCCACGAAGCACCACACTTCCTTCACGAACCATCAGCGCCCTCCTTGGTTTTCATCCCCGAACGTCGCCCAACAAGACCAAAGCTAACCGGCCAGCCGCGGCCATCACGCCGACGCTTCCGATAACGCCAAGTACCCACGCTAAACTAGTCGCATGCAGTTTCAAGGGCGCGCCTCGCGAGAAATCGACAAGAACGCATCGTAGTGGACCTCAGTGGGTCCAGCAACGATTCGCCGCTTCATTTCTCGCAACGGAGGCGAGCGATGGCAACTTGATCCACTTCGAATAAGTGCAATGCGTGCGGGAGCACATTTGGTGCAGGATTCCGGCCCGGCGGACGATCCGGGAAGCGGGCAACGCGAGCGTGTCAATACTCGCGCGCCCCATCGCAAGTCGACGAGATGCGCGCATCAATGCGAAGGGAGATTAAATGAGAAAGGCATTAATAGTCGCCGCGTTCATTCTGATTGGCTTTCCTCCGGTCGCGCTCGCTCAAGCGCCGGGCAAGGGCGTGGTCGACATATCGAAGGCCAAACCGGAGAAGCAAACCGAACAGGCCGCGATTAAGACCTTGAATGTGTTGCTAAGCAAAGGTGCTGACCCAAAATCCGCTGGCGCCTGTGTCTACAACGCTGGTGACAGCAGATACTGTGCCGTCATATCGCAAGACTCTTGCAATCAACTTCATGGTTCTTGGTACGAGGGGCAAAACTGTCTTCTGCAGCTGCGTCGCGCGGCGCCGTGAAGATCTCGCCATTTCGCGCATTGCTCACCAGCGACGGGGAGGAGGCGCGCCGTCATGGCTAACCACAACCTCCCGAGGGCTCCGTATGGGCATCGCTCAAGGCCGCTCAAGCATCCGGTGACCGCGCCGGGAATTGGGATCGATCGATCTTATTGGCGCAACTGGTTCTACGTTGGCGCCCGCCAGCATCGCCGCGACAACCCGACTCAAAATCCGCCGGTAGTGATACCGTAAGGTTCGACCCCTTCCCCGGCACCAGCGTTCGGTCGCCATGAGCGCCTCCCCACGTGCGCCGCAATTCACGCTCGCTGACTT
Organism: Casimicrobiaceae bacterium; assembly: GCA_955652025.1. Classification (GTDB taxonomy): domain Bacteria; phylum Pseudomonadota; class Gammaproteobacteria; order Burkholderiales; family Casimicrobiaceae; genus VBCG01. Next base: position 679 of record CATPAO010000297.1, on the reverse strand, counting down.
TTCCTACGAGCTACCCGCAGAGCTGATTGCGCAAGCACCGGCTGGGGAGCGCACGGCGAGCCGGTTGCTGCACGTCGACGGCGCGGCGCTCGCCGACCTGCAATTTGGCGACATGCTGCGGTTGATCGCGCCGGGCGATCTGCTCGTGCTCAACGACACGCGCGTCATCAAGGCGCGGCTGACCGGCCACAAGCCGACCGGTGGGCGCATCGAAGCGCTGGTCGAGCGCATCGTCGAACGCGATCAAGCTTGGGCTCAGATCAGGGCGAGCCATATGCCCAAGGTGGGCTCGACGATCGAATTCGACGGCGGCGCGGCCGCCACCGTAATCGCGCGAGATGCCCGGCTATTTCGACTGCGGTTCGACATCGACTTGCCATTGGTCGACTGGCTCGAGCGGCATGGCGTAGTTCCGTTGCCGCCCTACATCACGCGCCCCGCCGACACGAACGACGGCGTCCGCTATCAGACCGTCTACGCGCGACACGCCGGCGCCGTCGCCGCGCCGACGGCCGGACTGCACTTCGACGACGCTCTTCTCGTTGCGCTCGCGCGGCATGACGTCGCGATGGCGTTTGTCACGCTTCACGTGGGCGCTGGGACGTTCGCGCCCGTCGAGACCGACGACATCGCTTTGCACAGGATGCACACCGAATGGTTTCACGTGCCGGACGCCACC
>CATPAO010000296.1 GCA_955652025.1 Casimicrobiaceae bacterium | reverse complement strand
GATGTCGGTCCCGCGGCCCGCCATGTTCGTCGCGATCGTGATGACGCCCGGGCGGCCCGCCTGCGCGACGATTTCGGCTTCGCGCGCGTGTTGCTTCGCGTTCAGCACGTTGTGCGGCAGTTTCTCCTTGTCCAGGTGCGACGACAGAAGCTCCGAATTCTCGATCGATGTCGTGCCGACCAGCACCGGCTGCCCCCGCGCATGGCAGTCCTTGATGTCGGTCACGATCGCGCCGACCTTTTCGTCGAACGTGCGGAAGATGAGATCGTTCTCGTCCTGACGCACCATCGGCTGATGCGTGGGAATCACCATCGTCTCGAGGTGGTAGATCTGCTGGAACTCGAACGCCTCGGTGTCCGCCGTGCCGGTCATGCCGGCCAACTTGCCGTACATGCGGAAGTAGTTCTGGAACGTGATCGACGCGAGCGTCTGGTTCTCGCGCTGGATCGGCACGCCTTCCTTCGCCTCGACCGCCTGGTGCAGGCCGTCGGACCAGCGGCGACCGGACATCAATCGGCCGGTGAATTCGTCGACGATGACGACTTCGCCGTTCTGCACGACGTATTGCTGATCGCGGTGGAACAACGAGTGCGCGCGGAGCGCCGCATACAGGTGATGCATCAGGCCGATGTTGTGCGCGTCGTAGAGGCTCGTGCCGGGCGGAATCAGCCCCGCGTCCGACAGCATCGTCTCGGCGTGCTCGTGACCATCCTCGGACAGCAGCACTTGATGCGCCTTTTCGTCGACCCAGTAGTCGCCGGTGCCCTTCTCGTCCGCCTGACGCGTGAGACGCGGCGCGAGCTCGTTCAGCCGGTAATACAGCTCGACGTTGTCGTCCGACTGGCCGGAGATGATCAGCGGCGTGCGTGCCTCGTCGATCAGGATCGAGTCGACTTCGTCGACGATCGCGTACTTGAGTCCGCGCTGGACACGCTCGCTCGGCGCGAACACCATGTTGTCGCGCAGGTAATCGAAGCCGAACTCGTTGTTCGTGCCATACGTGATGTCGGCGGCGTACGCCGCCTGCTTGTCCGCGTGCGGCAGTTGGGACAAGTTGACGCCGACCATCAGGCCGAGGAAGCGATAGATCCGCCCCATCCAATCGGCGTCGCGTTGGGCGAGATAATCGTTGACGGTGACGACGTGCACGCCGTCGCCTCCGAGCGCGTTCAGGTAGGCGGGCAGCGTCGCCACCAGCGTCTTGCCCTCGCCGGTGCGCATTTCCGCGATCTTGCCGTTGTGCAGTGCGATGCCGCCGATCAACTGGACATCGAAGTGCCGCATGTTGAGCGTGCGCTTGCCGGCCTCGCGCACGACGGCGAATGCCTCGGGCAGGACGTCGTCGAGCGTGGCGCCGTTGCGGACGCGCTCCTTGAGCTCGGTCGTCTTGGCGCGAAGCGCGTCGTCCCCGAGCGACTCCATCGCGGGCTCCAGCGCGTTGATCTCGTGGACCGCCTGCGAATATTGCTTGATCAGCCGCTCGTTGCGACTGCCGAAAATGCGGGTGAGGATGTTCGAGATCATCGCAATCAGAGGGGCGTCGCGCAATCAGAGGGGCGTCGCAGCTACCTTGTTCCCAATCGGCAAAAAAACAAGGGGTGAGGACCGCCTCACCCCTGCTGCAACCGACGGCCGGCGTCGCCCGAGATCAACCGGTATGCTGGAGAAAGCGCGCCGGGTTCTGCGGCACGCCATTGAGTCGCACCTCGAAATGCAGATGCGGACCGGTGGAGCGCCCTGTCGATCCCACCGAGGCCACCCGCTGACCCCGCACAACGAGGTCGCCGACCCTGACCCAGAGTTCCGCCGCGTGCGCGTATCGGGATATGAGGCCGTTGCCGTGGTCTATCTCGACCATCTTACCATATTGAGGATGCACGTCGGCGTAGACTACCTTGCCGCTCGCCGCGGCCACGACCGGGGTGCCCACCTCGGCCGGAAAGTCGATGCCTTCGTGAAACGAGTTCTGGCCGGTGAAAGGGTCGATCCGATAACCGAAATTCGACGAGTACCAACCATCGACGATCGGCTGGAGCGACGGCATGAATTTTCGATTCGTGGTGTCCTGCATGAGCAGCGCCTCGAGCACGCCGAGCTGGTCGGAGCGTTCCTCCACCTGACGCGAGAGGCGCTCCATCAACGCTGTGAATTCGGCGACCGAGAGCGTATGCGACGGCTGCGACGACTCCGCGCCGCCGGTGCCCGGAACCGTACCCGGCTGCAGCGACGGCAGTTCCTGCGGCTTTAATCCGGCGACTTTGGCGAGACGTTCGCCGAGGCCGTCGAGGCGCATCATCCGTGCCTGCAGCTCGCCCAGCCGCACCGCCATCGCGTTCAGGTGTCCCAGAACGCGCTCCTGCGTCCGCTGCGCCTCCTCGCGCTGGTCGGCGAGCACGATCGCCTGCAGCCACGGATGCTGGACCGCCGCCGCCCACTTGAGCGTGATGAAATTGAACACCAGCGTGAACAGCACGAAAAGCGAAAGCACCGCGAAGCTGCCGTAGAACCAATGCCGCATTTCGAGCGTGATCGTTCGCGCGCGCGCACTCGCTCCCGTGACGAGAATGATGTTCAATTCGGGTGCCTCCGTCCCTGTGTCGTGGCGCCAATCGGATCGATCATGCCCAAACCGCCTCCACTCTCACCGATTGCACGCATCTTCGAACGCGACCCGCAAATCGCCTCGTGGTCGGCCCGCTTGAAGCGGGAGGCGGCGCTGACCGCCGCGATCCGCCGACAACTGCCCCGGCCGCTGGCCGAGCGCGTCCGCGTGGCCGGCGCCCAGGAGCCCGTATTGGAGCTGGCGGTGGGCGCGGGCGCGGTCGCCGCGGTCGTCCGGCAGCGAGCTCCCTCTATGACATTGGCATTACAGCGCGAAGGTTGGAACTTTACTGAAATACGGCTTCGGGTGCAAGTAACAAATACCGTGCCAGAACGAGAAAAAATCGTTTCGCGTCAACTGGATGCGAAAGCGGCCGCGACGCTTAGCGACCTCGAGGCCGCGCTTCCCCACGGTCCGCTCAGGATTTCGCTTGCGCGCTGGACGCGGCGCGCGCGGGGCCGCTAGGCTGTCCGGCCTAGCGCGGCGTCAAATCAGCGGCGTCAAGAACGGTCCCAGCAGCCGCTCGGCCGCGAACAGAAGCAGGATCGCGAGCAACACGATCAACGTGAACTTCGCGACCTGCCAGATGAAGCGAAGGTATCGCCGGTCGCGCTTCACGAAATACAGAAACAGCGCCACCGCAACGCTGGCAAGCGCGAGAAACAACAGGAACCGGACGATGACCAACGGAAGTGCTCCGGATCGAGGTCAACGCACGGGAATGGCGTTCAGCGCCGCGATCGCAACAACTTCCCGGGTCGATTCAAGTCACGCCGTCGCCGGCAACCATCGCGCGAACGCCGGCGGCACGTCGGCGGCCGCGGTGAACGTCGTCAGCTGAAACGCATCGGGTCGCGCCAGCAGCGTGCGCGTGAGCGCGTTGTTGAGCGCATGGCCGGATTTGAACGCCGTGTACTGGCCGATCATCGGGTGGCCCAGCAAGTACAGGTCACCGATCGCGTCCAGCACCTTGTGCTTGGCAAATTCGTTGTCGAAGCGCAACCCTTCGCTGTTCAGCACGCGCGTCTCGTCCAACACGATCGCGTTCTGCAGGCTGCCGCCCAACGCCAGGCCGGCCGAGCGCATCGCCTCGACATCCTGCATGAAACCGAACGTGCGCGCGCGCGCCACTTCCTTGACGTACGAATGTTGTGCGAAATCGATGACGACGTGCCGGTTTTCGGAGCCGAACACCGGATGCGGAAAGTCGATCGTGAAATCGAGCTTGAAGCCGTCGAACGGCTCGAAGCGCGCCCACTTGTCGCCGTCGCTCACTTCGATCGGCGCCAGGATGCGCAAGTAGCGCTTCGGCGTCGTCTGCTCGACGATCCCCGCCGACTGCAGCAAAAAGACAAACGGTGCCGCGCTGCCGTCCATGATCGGAATCTCGGGGCCGGCGACATCGACGTGCAGATTGTCGATGCCGAGCCCGGCGCACGCGGACATCAAATGCTCGACGGTGGAAATGCTCGCGTCGCCCAGCTTCAGCGTCGACGACAACCGGGTATCGCCGACATTCGTCGCGTGCGCGGGAATCGAAACCGCCTGCGGCAGATCGATACGATGAAAGACGATGCCGGTGTCGGGCGCGGCCGGGCGCAGGTTGAGCTCGACCCGCACGCCGGTGTGGAGGCCGACGCCGGTGGTCTTGATCGCGGTGTTGAGCGTGCGCTGCGCAAGCATCGTCGTCAGCCCGGGCGCCGCATCGCGGCCGGCCGGATTCTTCCATTGCGTCAATGGTTTATAGCGCATGTTATCACACCCCGCGTTGATCTCCGGCGCCTGCGCGAAAGGCGCACGGCATCGCCACTCACCGCACGCGCCGCTCCCTCGCTCGTCGATCGATGCCGGTCGTTCGGTCCCGCATCAATCCGCCTGCTTGCGCAAGAACGCCGGGATCTCCGACGCGTCGAATGTCAATCCCGCGGACGGCGCCGGTGCCCGTCCCCGCCGCACGACCGCCGGCTGGTCCAGCTTCTCGTAATCGACCGAATCGTTCATCGTGAGGCCGAGATTGTCGGTACCCGTCCGTTCGACGATCGTCGACACGACTTCCATTTTCGGCGGCCGCTTCGCCACGGCGATGCCGCCGAGTCCCGTGGCGATCATCGTCACGCGCAGGCGATCCTCCATCGTGTCGTCGATCACGGTGCCGATGATCACCATCGCATCTTCCGCGGTGAATTCTTTGATCGTGTTCATCACTTCGTGGTACTCCTTCATCTTGAGTCCCGACGACGCGGTGATGTTGACCAGCACGCCGCGCGCGCCGGCCAGGTTGACGTCCTCGAGCAGCGGACTCTTCACCGCTTGCTGCGCGGCGCTCCGCGACCGATCGGCGCCCGCCGACGTCGCGGAACCCATCATGGCCATGCCGACTTCACCCATGACGGTGCGAACGTCGGCGAAGTCGACGTTGACAAGCCCCGGGTTGTTGATCACCTCGGCGATGCCCGAGACGGCGCCGTGCAGCACGTCGTTAGCCGCCGCATAGGCGTCCAGCACCGACACGTCTTCGCCCAACACGTCCATCAACTTGTCGTTGGGGATGATGATCAGCGAGTCGACCCGCTTCGTCAGCTCCTCGATGCCGGCGCTCGCCACCTTGGTCCGCTTGCCCTCGAACTTGAACGGGCGCGTCACCACGGCAACGGTCAGGATGCCGAGACTCTTCGCGATATCGGCAATCACCGGCGCCGCGCCGGTGCCGGTGCCGCCGCCCATGCCGGCGGTGATGAACAGCATGTCGGCGCCCTCGATCGTTTCGGCGATGCGGTCGCGGTCTTCCATCGCGGCGTCGCGCCCGATCTCCGGTTTCGCGCCCGCGCCTAAGCCACGGGTCAATGCAGCGCCGAGTTGCAGCTGCGTGCGCGCCGTCGAACGTTTCAACGCCTGCGCATCTGTGTTGGCGCAGATGAAGTCGACGCCCGACAACCCCTTCTCGATCATGTGCTCGACGGCGTTGCCGCCGCAACCGCCTACGCCTATGACCTTGATGAGCGCTCCGTCTAGTGGTGCTTGGTCGATGATCTCGAACATGATGGCTCCTTCTCTCCTGTCGTGATTACGTGTTACCGGTGTCGCCTGCTGTGGTGGGTTTGCATCGCCTTTTCCGCCTGGAATCGACTGGCTCCGCCAGCGATTTCAGGGAAACCTGACCCGGACAAAAGTAGGTTTTCACTTTGGTCCGAACTCAAAAGTTCGCCTTGAACCATTGCTTCATTCGTTCGGCCGCGCCGCCGATACCCGCGGTCTGCGCGCGCGCCGCCTGCCCGCGCAGGTAGTGTTCGCGCCCCTCGAGCAAGAGCCCCACCGCCGTCGCATAGCGCGGACTCTTCACGACGTCGGCCAGGCCGCCCATGTAAACGGGCACGCCGACGCGCACGGGCAAATGGAAGACCTCCTCCCCCAACTCGGTCATGCCCTGCAGCAGCGCCGAGCCGCCGGTGAGCACGATCCCCGACGAGAGAAGCTCTTCGAAGCCGCTGCGGCGCAACTCCGCCAGCACCAGCGTGTAGAGCTCCTCGATCCGCGGCTCGATCACTTCGGCCAGCATCGGTCGCGACAACTTGCGCGGTCCGCGGTCGCCGACGCCGGGCACTTCGATGATGTCGTTCGGATCGGCCAACTGTCGGAGCGCGCAACCGTAGCGGACCTTGAGCTCCTCGGCCTCCTTGGTCGGCGTGCGCAGCGTCATCGCGATGTCGTTCGTCACCTGGTCGCCTGCGATGGGGATCACTGCCGTGTGCCGGATCGCGCCGCCGGCGAACACCGCGATGTCGGTCGTGCCGCCGCCGATGTCCATCAGGCATACGCCCAAGTCCTTTTCGTCGTCGTTCAACACGGCCTTGGCGGACGCGAGCGGCAGCAGCATCACGTCGCGCACTTCGAGTCCGCAGCGGCGCACGCATTTGGTCAGGTTCTCCACCGCGGAGACCGCGCCGGTGACGATGTGGACTTTCACTTCGAGCCGCACACCGCTCATCCCGAGCGGGTCGCGGACGTCCTCCTGTCCGTCGATGATGAATTCCTGCGGCAGGATGTGCAGCACCTGCTGGTCGTTGGGGATCGCCACCGCCTTCGCCGTGTCGACGACGCGGTCGACGTCGGCCTGCGTGACTTCCTTCTCCTTGATCGCGACCATCCCGCTCGAGTTCAGGCTGCGGATGTGGCTGCCCGCGATGCCGGTATAGACCTCGGTGATCCGGCAATCGGCCATCAGCTCGGCTTCCTCGAGCACGCGCTGGATCGACGCCATCGTCGCCTCGATGTTGACGACCACGCCCTTCTTGAGCCCGCGCGACGGCTGCGTGCCCATACCGATCACGTTGAGATCGCCTTCCGGCGAGATCTCGGCGACGATCGCGACGATCTTCGACGTGCCGATGTCGAGTCCGACGACCAGATTCTTGTTTTCCTTCACCATGTGATGCTCGGGCTTCCTTTATGTTTTCTTGGTCGGCTTTTCGCGGAAGCTCGGCACGCGCGCAGCGAAGCCGTTGCGATAGCGCAGATCCACCGTCGTCACCGACTGCCCGGAGCGTGCGAGCAGCGCGATCGTGCGATCGTGCGCAGCGACAAAACGGGCGAGGCGGCCCGCGGGGTCGTCGCGGCCCAGCTCGATCGTCAGCCTCTCTTGCGGACCTGCGGCACCGATCGCCCAGCCACCGCGCGCCGACAGCGTCAAGGTGCGGACCGAAAGCCCGAGCGGAGACAACATCGCCTCCCATTCGCGGTAGCGCGCCGTCATCAGCGCCGAATCGCCGTCCGGACCGGCAAACTGCGGCAGATCGCCGTTCCAGTCGGCGATGAACACTTCCCCGCGCGTGTTGACGAGTCCGCCGTCGTTCCAGCGCGCGAGCGGCGTGTGCTCTTCGATCTCGATCTCGAGCCGGCCCGGCCACTGCCGCCGAAGGCCGATGCTCCGAACCCAGGGCACTTGGACGAGCGCGCGCTTCGCCCGCTCGAGATCGAGCGTGAACAGCGTGCCGGCAAGTTCCTCGCGCACCACCGATTCGAGATGCGCGCCGCTGGCATGCACGAGCGATGTGGTCACGACGACTTCGCGAAACGCGAACGCCGGTTGGCGCACCGCCCACGCCAGCGCACCCCAGAGTGCGAGCGCGGCGGCGACTGCGGCCAACGCGAGCGAGACGGCATTCAGCTGGCGCGTGTCATTCCACATGCGCGCCTCGCAGGATCGCCACGCAAAGATCGGCGAAGGGAACGCCGGCTTGCCGCGCCGCCATCGGCACGAGGCTGTGCCCGGTCATGCCCGGCGACGTGTTCACTTCGAGAAACGAGTACGTGCCGTCGCCGCGCAGCATCAAGTCGACCCGGCCCCATCCGGTGCAGCCGACGAGATCGAACGCGCGGAGCGACTCAGCGCGGATTTCATCTTCGAGCGCGGCCGGGAGCCCCGACGGACAGTAATAGCGTGTCGCGTCGGAAAAATATTTGTTGTGATAGTCGTAATTCCCTTCCGGCGCCTCGATCCGGATCAACGGCAATGCGCGCCGGTCGAGAATGGAGGCGGTGAGCTCAGCTCCGGTGACGAATTCCTCGACCAGCACCAGATCGTCGTGACCCGCGGCGACGTCGTACGCGTTGGCAAGCTCGCCGTGGTCGACGCCGGTGACTTTAGTAATGCCGATCGTCGAGCCCTCGCGCGCCGGTTTGACGATCAGCGGCAATCCAAGCTCGGCGACGACGCGCATCCAGTCGGTCGCCGCATCGACGACGCGGTAGCGCGGCGTGGAAACGCCGCTCGCGAGCCAGATGAGTTTCGTGCGCCACTTGTCCATCGCCAGCGCCGATGCCATGACGCCGCTGCCGGTGTAGGGCACGCGGAGCGCCTGCAGCGCGCCCTGGACTGTGCCGTCCTCTCCGAATCGCCCATGCAGCGCGATGAACGCGCGGTCGAATCCCTCGGACTTGAGCGCGCACAGATCGCGCTCCGCCGGATCGAACGGATGCGCGTCGACACCCTTCTCGCGCAATGCCGCGAGGACGGCGTTGCCCGACAGAAACGAGATTTCCCGCTCCGATGATGGGCCGCCCATCAACACCGCGACTTTTCCGAATTCGCTCATCGGGTATTCGCGCTCGCTGCCACACCGATGATCCGAACTTCGGTCTCGAGATCGACGCCCGTTTGCTCGCATACGACCCGTCGCACGTGCACGATCAATCCTTCGATATCGGCCGCGCTCGCGCGTCCGTCCGGATTGACGATGAAGTTCGCGTGCTTCTCCGACACATGGGCGCCGCCGATGACGAAGCCCTTGAGGCCGCAGGATTCGATCAAACGCGCGGCGTGACCGGCGTCCGGATTGCGGAACACGCTGCCGGCATTCGGTATGCCGAGCGGCTGTGTTGCGATCCTGGCAGCGAGCAATTCACGAATCCGTGCGCGCGCCGACGCGGAATCCCCGGGCGGGAAGCGAAACCACGCGCCGGTGAAGATTCCGTCGGGCGGCGCACCGTCGCGCTCCAACACCGATCGATAGCCGATCCGATACCGATCGGGCGTGCGCACTGCGAACGTGCCGTCCCGTTGCAGGACCTCGACCCGCGCAACGAACCGCCACGTCTCGCCGCCGTAGCAACCGGCGTTCATCGCCAACGCGCCGCCGATCGTGCCGGGAATACCGGCCAGGAACTCGGCGTTCGCGCAGGAATGCAATGCGGCGAAGCGCGCAACCTTCGGACACGCGACACCGGCGTCCACGTAGATCAGGCCATCCGCCACCGCGAGCGCCGCGCCCGGGTTGTGCATGATGATGACGGTGCCGCGGATTCCTCCGTCGCGCACGAGCGTATTGCTGCCGAGGCCGAGCGGGACGATCGGCTCTGCGGCGCGCAATTGGCG
>CATPAO010000295.1 GCA_955652025.1 Casimicrobiaceae bacterium | reverse complement strand
GACACACTCGTCGACGCCGACAAATTGTTCGTGATCGGCCGCGGCACCGGGCTCGCCATCGCGATGGAAGCCGCACTCAAGTTCAAGGAAGTGTGCGGCATCCAGGCCGAGGCCTTTTCGGGCGCCGAAGTCATGCATGGGCCCATGGCTCTGGTCGACCAGGGCTATCCGCTGCTGGTGTTTGCCCCGCGCGGTCCGGCGCAGGCGGGACTCGTCGAAATTGCCGACGACATGCGCCGTCGCGGTGCGCGCGTGCTCCTGGCGGCGCCGTCCGGTGTGCCGGGCAGCGAGTTGCCGATCGTCGCCAGCGGCGCCGAGGATCTCGACCCGATCACCGCAATCCAAAGTTTCTATCCGATGGTCGAGGCGTTGGCACGCGCACGCAACCTCGATCCGGATCGGCCGCGCCATCTGGCCAAGGTCACGCGGACCCGATGAGCCGAGCGACGATGCGACCATGGCGACTCGTTGCGATCGCGTTCGCGCTGCTCGCGACCGGCGGTGCCGCGGCGGAGGACAAGATCCACGTCGAGTTTTGGACGATGAGCCTGAAGCCGAAATTCACGCCTTATTTCAAGGCACTCGTGCATCAGTATGAGACTTCCCACCCCGACGTCGAATTGGAATGGGTCGACGTGCCGTGGGACACGCTGCAGACCAAGCTCATCGCCGCGATCGTCGCCCGCTCCGCGCCCGCGCTCGTGCAGCTCAACGTTCCGTGGGCGTACGACTACGCGCTCCACGGCGCATTGCGTCCGATCGACGACCTGCTGGGTGACGACCGCGCCGCGTATACCAACGGCGCCATCGCCGACGTCACGTTCAACGGCAAGGTCTACGGCTTCCCGCACTACAACAGCGTCAACGTGATGGCCTACAACAAGACGCTGTTCCAGAAGGCCGGCGTTGTGCGCGTCCCCACGACGCGGGACGAGCAACTCGCCGTCGCGAAGCAAATCTACGCGCGCACCGGACAATACGGCTTCTCGCCCGCGCTGGGAAAGATCGCGGGCATATTCTTGGAAGAAGGCCTTCCTCTCGTCGAGCACGGCAAGGCGGTGTTCAACTCGCCGGCGCATATTGCGCTGATCGCCAAGTTCGCGGATGCGTACAAGGCCGGAGGTCTTCTGAAGGACAAGCTCTTCTCGGAGGATAACTATCCGGCCTCGATCGACGCCTACAAATCCGGCCGGATGGCGATGCTGGAAGCACCGCCGAGCGCATTGATCCGCGTGCGCGACGATGCCAAGGACGTGTTCGCGGTCACCGATGTGGCGCCCGTGCCGATCGGAGGACGCGGGATTGCCGCGGGCGGATGGCTGTTCCACTTCGCGATGCCGAGCGGCACCACAGGTCGTGTCGCGACCGAGGCGGCCAGGTTCGCGAAGTTCCTGACCAACGACATCAACCAGCTCGAATTCGCCAAGCTCGCCGGCGCCTTTCCGACGGCGAAGAAAGCGGCCGCGGACCCGCACTTCCAACGACTGCGAAGCGACGCCGGCGCGTACGAAAAGGCGATGGCGATCGGCGCCGGCCGCATGGACGTCGTGCGTACGCTCTATGTCGCCGGCGTCCCGGGGTTCGAGCGGCTGAACAAGCGCCTGCAGGATGCTGTCGAGGCCGCGATCATAGGACGCAAGGACATCAAGACCGCGCTCGACGAAGCGGCCGCATACTGGGACAGCAAGCTCAAGCCATGATCGCGAACGCTGCCGAAGCGGCCGACGCGCGCATCGCGCCGATGCCGCGCGAAAACGCCGACCAGGCATCCCCGACGCTAAAGTCCAAGGCGCGCAAATCCAGGACCGGAGAGTTCCGGGCGTGGCTATTTCTCGCGCCCGCGTTGCTGCTGCTATTGGTGTTCACGTTCTGGCCGATGCTATGGGGCAGCTACCTCGCTTTCACCGAGTACAAGATCATCACGCCGCCGACGTGGGTCGGCCTGCAGAACTTCGAAGATCTCTTCGACGACCCGGTGTTCTTCATCAGTCTCAGGAATTCGTTGCTGTATTTGCTGATCGTGCCGGCGATCCAGCTCGGCGCGATCGTGATGGCGGTGCTCGTGAACAATCGCTTGCCGGGGATCAAGGCCTTCCGTGCCGCGTTCTACCTGCCGGTCGTCACGTCGGTGTCGGTGGTCGGCATCATGTGGGGGTGGATGTACAACGAGCAGGGTCTGATCAATGCGGTGCTGCAATGGCTGCACGTGGTCAGCGCGCCGATCGGCTGGTTGAGCGACGATCGTCTGGCGCTTTTTTCCGTGATGCTGGTGACGATGTGGCGCGGCCTGGGCTGGTACATGGTGCTGTACCTGGCCGCGCTGCAAACCATTCCGAAGGACGTCGAGGAAGCGGCAATGCTGGATGGCGCCAATCGATGGCAGCGCTTCTGGCGCGTCACGATTCCGATGATCATGCCCACGATCCTGCTGTGCACGGTGATGTCCACGCTGTCCGCGATGAAGGTGCTGGAAGAGGTGCTGATCATGACGAAGGGGGGACCGGTGAGCTCGACCTACACCGGCCTCTATTACGCGTACGATCAGGGCATCCGTGCATTCAATTTCCCGCGTGCACTGGCGGCGAGCCTGGTGGTGAGCGTGTTCTGCATCGCGATCGCGTGGCTCAACTTCAAGTTCATCCGCCCGCGTCATCGCTCTTCCGCGATCGCGACGTGATGATCCGCAAATCGACCACCACGCGGCGCGCATTGCGCACAACGCTGCACTACGCGGTGTTGCTGCTCATCGCGCTCGTGTGCGCGTTTCCGTTTCTGTGGACGCTGTCGGTGGCGATCGGCAACGAAGGCAACGTGTTCGACTTTCCGTCTTCGCTGCTGCCGCACACGCTGTCGCTCGCGAACTTCGTCGAGGTGTTCCGCGTCATCGAGCTCCCACGCTACTTCTGGAATTCGATCTGGATCACGTTCTGGACCGTCGTCTGGACGGTGCTGGTCTGCTCGCTGGCCGCCTACCCGCTGGCGCGGCTCGAATTTCGCGGACGCCGCCTCGTCTTCACGGTGATCCTGGCCACGCTGATGCTGCCCACGGAAGTGAATTTCCTCGTGAATTTCATCACCACGTCGCAACTGAGGCTGGTCAACACTTACGCCGGCGTCATCCTGCCGACGCTGGCCGGCGCCATCGGCATTTTCATGATGAAGAACGCTTTCGAGGAGATTCCGCAGGATCTGCTCGACGCCGCACGGATCGATGGCGCATCGGAGCTGCACATCTTCTTCCGCATCATGTTGCCGATGGCGCTGCCGCAAATCGGTGCGCTGGTCATCCTGACTACGGTGACGACCTGGAACAATTTCCTGTGGCCGAGCGTCGTGCTCACCAAGAGCGAACTGATGCCGTTGGCCGTGGGCATCCTCGAGCTGTCGGGAACCTTCGGCAGCTCCACCCGCGTGATCGCCGCCGGTGCGGTGTTGACCGTCGCGCCGGCGTTGATCGTCTTTTTCTTCACGCAGCGATTCTTCATGCGCGGCATGGAAGGGGCGATCAAGTGACGCGGCAGGTTCGTGCGCACCGGAAAGAGGCCGCGACGCATCACGCCGAAGCGTCGGTTGCGGATTTCCATCCGGGCGAACTCGTGATGGTCAACATCGACGGCAGAGTGCTTTCCTCGCAGCAAGCCGCGTTCCTGCGTCGGGATCGCATTCGCGCCGTCGTCTTGTTCCGCGACAACTTGGGCACCGAGGCCGAGATACGCGCGCTGACCGCTGATTTGCGCGAAGTCATGGGTTCGAAGGCACTGATAGGCGTCGATCAGGAAGGCGGCTCGGTGGTGCGCGCCATTTCGTTGCCGCAGGCTCCCGCCGCGATGGCGCTTGGCGCGGCCGGCGACGCGCTGTTGGCCGAACACGTCGGGGCCGCGGTGGCGCGCGGCATCCGCAGCCTCGGCTTCAACTGGAATTTCGCGCCGGTGCTGGACGTCAATAGCAATCCCGCGAACCCGGTGATCGCCGAGCGCAGCTTTTCCGCCGATCCTGCGGACGTCGCGCGTCTCGGCGCCGCGTGGATGCGCGGCGCGCTGCGCGAGGGTGTCGCCTGCTGCGTCAAGCACTTCCCGGGGCACGGCGACACGCACGTGGATTCGCACCTCAATCTTCCCGTCGTCGACAAGACGGCAAGCGCGCTGCAGGCGCTGGAGCTGCTGCCGTTTCGCGCGCTGCAGCGGGACGCGCCGGCCATCATGACGGCGCACATCGTGTACCCGCAGCTGGACGCGGACCATCCGGCGACGCTATCGCACAAGATCCTGGGTGGACTGCTTCGCGATGCCTGGGGCTACGACGGCGTCGTCATTACCGATTCGCTGGTGATGCAAGCGATCTACGAGCGGTACGGACACGCGCGGGCGGGGGTGCTGGCGCTGCAAGCGGGCGCCGACATGGTGATGGCGTTGGGCAGCCCGGAAGAGCAGGGTGCCGCCGTGCGGGCGATTGCGGACGCGCTCGCGAGCGGTGCACTCACGTTGGCGCAATTGCACCGTTCGCGCACCCGCCTAGATGCGTTGGCGACGCGCTTCCCGGTGCGACCGGGCGATTACAGCGGGCGCCAGCGCGAAGCCGACGACGCGCTCGTGCGCCGCGCGTGGGCGATGGGACTCACCCTGGTCGGTGCGCCGCGCCCGCCGCCCCTCCAAGAGCCGCTCCGCGTCGTCACGCAGCGAAGTGTTCCTGGCGACGGGATCGCTGAGGCCGGGGTTTCCGGCGAGCAGGTGGCAAGGCTTTTCGAGCGCTTCGGCGCGGTCGAAGTCGTGCAGGTCGACGACTTGCACCGGCTCGATTGGACGTCGCTGCCGCGGGATCGGCGGCTGACGGTGCTCGCGTCGAACCCGCGCGAGCGATACGGTGAGCGGGCTCGCGATTGGCACCCGCAGCTTCATTTGGCGCTGTGGAATCCGTTCCAGGTGCTGGACGTGGCGGCACCCGCCGTCGTGACGTGGGGCTATGCGACCGGTGCGCTCGACGCATTGCGCGCGTGGCTCGAAGGCCGTGGCGCTGCGCCGGGCCGCGATCCGGTATCGCTCGTGCCGCTGCAGCTCCAGCTGCCGGACGAGACGCCGATCGTGCGCTAGAAAGCGTTCAGCTCGGCGACGAAATCGTACGTGTCGCCGCGATAGAACGATTGCGAGAGCTCGATCGCGCGGCCGTCGCGCAGGTATCCCAGGCGCTCGACGAACAAGCCGGCGTCGCCTTGTTTCGCCTTGAGGAGCTTGGCCTGTTCGGCGGTCAGCAGCAGCGAGCGCAGGCGCTGCAGCGCGCGCACCGGACGGTTGCCGGCCTGCTCGAGCGCATCGTAGAGCGACGCTTCGACCGCGTCGAGCGACGGCAGGCTCGACGCGTCGATGGTGGCGAGCTCGATCGACATCGGCTCATCGTCGGCGAAGCGCAAGCGGTGAAATCGATACACCAGGGTGCCCGGGCTCAACGCCAGCTTGAGCGACTCCTCCGGCGTTACCGTGCCCTCCGACCGCTTGAGCCAAACGCTGCGCGGGTTGCGCCCGCGCGCCCGCATGTCCTCGGAGAACGAGGTCAGCTTGGCGAAGTTCTTGTCGATACGGGTGGAGACGAAGTTGCCCGAGCCTTGGCGGCTCACCAGCAGTCCTTCCGCCGCCAGGCCGTCGATGGCCTTGCGCACTGTAATGCGCGACACGCCGAGGTCTTCGGCGAGCTGCCTCTCCGACGGTAGCGCGTCGTCGGGTCCGAGGATGCGCTTCTCGATCGCCTCGCGCAGGCCGCGCTGGAGCTGCTGGTAGAGCGGCAAGCTGTTGTCGGGATCGAGGTTCCCGAGGATTTTGGCCAACGACGTCATGCCTGCACTCCCGGTCGTCGCGGCGCACGCGCCCGGCGATTCTCAACCGATTTGGGAACTTCACCACGATAACGCGTTGATAACACGAAAAGCGCGACTCTCGTCAGGACCGGTATCATACCAATTGAGGCGGCGGGTTCAGAGCGGCCATGAGGCCAAGCCCTCTCTGGCGCCATAGCTGTTTTGTGACGTAATCTTGCAACATGGTAGCAGGATTCAACAAATTGATCTTGTATTACGCGCAAGTGGTAGTATAGTGGCATTGGTCATTCCGGACGACGGCGGAAGACGCGCTTGAGGGGCCGATAGTCATGCGCGGACCGGGCCTGCCATCGAATTGTCATTTGCATGTCACATAACGGGGGAGTCATGAAGCTCAAGAGGACACCGATCGCGTCGGCAGTGGCACTTGCGTTGATCAGCGCGACCTGCCCGGTGTATGCGGACCAGGCGGCCGACCCACCAGTCGATGCGCAGAAGTCGCAGCCACGCGACGCGACAGGAAAGAAAGCGCAGGACACGCCAGGCACCAAACAGAAGGCGAAATCGACCAACCCGAAAACCGCGCCAGCGGAAGCGGAGTCATCTCCCATTATCCTCGCGCAAGCCGCGACACCCGCGCCCGCGCCGGCGACCACACCTCCCGGTCAGCCCGTTCCGCTCGAATCGATAAGCGTGGTGGGCATACGGGAGTCGCTCGAGCGCTCGCTGCAAGTCAAGCGCAATGCGGATTCCGTGGTTGAAGTGATCACGGCGGAAGACATCGGCAAGCTGCCTGACAAAAATATCGCCGACGCCGTGCAGCGGCTTCCCGGCGTAACGATTAGCTCGGCAGCCGGTGGCGAAGGCGGGTTCGACGAAAACGACCGCGTCAGCATCCGCGGAACCAGCCCCAGCCTGACCCAGACGCTCGTCAACGGGCACTTCGTTGCTTCGGGCGACTGGTTCGTGCTCGACCAAGTCCAAACGGTCGGTCGCAGCGTGAGCTACACACTACTGCCCGCCGAAATCGTCAGTCAGGTGATCGTGCAGAAAAGCGCGACGGCCGATCTCGTCGAGGGCGGCGTTGCGGGCGCCGTGGACATCATTACGCGCAAGCCGCTCGACTTCCGTAAACCGTTCACCGCCGAGGCATCGATCCAAGGGGTCTACAGCGACCTGGCGAAGAAGACCGATCCCCAGTTCAACGGCCTCGTCGCCTGGAAGAACGATGCCGGCACGATGGGCATCCTGGCGCAGGGTTTCTATGAAAAGCGACATCTGCGGCGCGATGGCCAGGAACTCCTGGGTTACGCGAACATTTCGCCGACCAGCGCCCTCGCCACCGCCCATCCTGATCTCGCCAACGTGGCGTATCCGACGCTGATCGGGTCGGCGCTGTTCGAGCAGGTGCGCGAGCGGGCCGGCGGATTGCTGGACGTCCAGGTCAAACCGACGAACGACTTCACCGTGGATTTCAACGCGTTCTATTCGCACATGAAGGCCACGAACTACAACCGCAACTGGATGTTCTGGGGCGCCCACGTCATCAACGGCGGCGCCGGGGAGATGCCCACGTCGTACACAGTCAACAATGGGACACTGACGTCGGCCGTCTTCCCGAATCTCGGTTCGGCTGGCCACAATCATCAGTACGCCATCGTCGATCAAATCCTCCGGCCCGGCGCCTATTCCGAGACCGCTTATTACAACCTTGACGCGAAATACCGTGCGACCGATCGATTGTCGTTCAATGGCCAGGTCGGGTATACGCGGGGCCTCGGCAAGACGCCGAAGCAGGATGTCTTCGAAGGCGATGTGTTCAACACTGGCGCCACGTACAACATGCATGGCATCTCGTCGGCTACCGATGTCCACTTTCCGAATGGCGATCCGTCGAATTTCGCCGGCACGTCGCTCGACTGGATTTTCGGCGCGAGCCCTGCGAAGACCGAGGACAAGGAAGGGTACGGCAAGATCGACGGTCTCTATCAGCTCGACAACGGACCGTGGTCCAGCTTGAAGTTCGGTTTCCGCTACGCGCAACACGATCGGAACACGGAGCAAGTGGCGCAGGGTCCGAATTTCGCGCTGGATCCGTTCAATGCCGCCAACTTGCCGCACTGGGATGGCTCGACGTATCCGAGCAATTTCGGCAGTGGTCTGGGTGGTAACTTTCCGCGCAACGTCTGGATGCTGTCACCGGGCGAGCTCGAGCGCTGGGGCGATCTTTATTCCAATCGCGATCCGATCACGCGCCGCTACTGGCCGGGCGAATTCGCGATCAAGGAGAAGGACACGGCAGGCTACGTGATGGCAAACCTCGAGGGAACGGGTTGGAGCGGAAACATCGGCGTGCGTGCGGTGCAAACCAAGGAACGCGTTTTGGTCAACGTCGCGATCCCCGGTGACGTTTGCCCGCCGCTCAGCCCATGTCCCCAGGTACCCGGCGCGATCACGACGTCGGCGTTCGGTTCGTTCTATCAAGCCCCGGTCGAGCACACCTACACCGACATCCTGCCGAGCGCCAATTTCCGCTTCGACCTTTCGAAGGATTTGGTGGGACGACTCGCGGTGGCGCGGACGATGGCACGGCCGGACTACAGCGCGCTCGGCGGCTCGATTTCCGCGGACGACACGACGCATACCGGAAACGGCGGCAACCCGGATCTCAAGCCGATTCGTTCGAATAACTTCGATGGGACACTTGAGTGGTATTTCCAGCCGAAGGCGCTGCTCGCGGCCGGCCTGTTCTACATGGACCTCACGAATTACGTCGGTTTCGGCGTTCACGACGTGACGCTGCTTAACATCCGTACCGGCTCGTTCGACACGTACCGGATCTCGTCGCCCACCAACAGCAGCGGCAGCGTCAAGGGCGTCGAGCTCGCCTACCAGCAGGATCTTGCCTACGGCTTCGGCATCCAGGCGAACTACACCTATGCCGATGCCTATGAAACCGGGGGCCATCCGCTCGTCGGCGCGTCGAAGAACACCTACAACATCGTCGGCTATTACGAGAATTACGGGTTCAGCGCGCGCCTTGCGTGGACGTACCGATCGCATTTCTTCGTCGGGCTTGACCGCAGCACCGCCGAATATCAGGATGACACGGGCACGCTGGCTGCATCGCTGGGCTACAAGATCAACGACAACCTCGCGCTGACATTCGACGCATTGAATCTCAACAATCCGACACTCAAGTATTACGGCGCCAATACCGACCAACCTCGAGCGTTCTACCAGAATGGCCGCCAATTCTACGCGGGGGTGCGCATCAAGCTCTGACGCCGTCGGCTTGGCAACCGACTCTCCTCCTCAGAGGGACGTGGCGGGGCAGCACACTGCTCCGCCTCTTTTTTCCTCGAATGGGTGACCGACGGGCACCGAGATGGCCGCGATCAGCGGACATCTCGATGCGTTCCAACTACTGCGCAGGACGATGGTGCAGACGCCTAGCCTTGGCGTTTGTCGGCTTGATGCTGCTCACAGCGTGCGCAAGCGTCGTTGAGGACACTTCGCGTGAAGGCCGTGTCGGCCCGACGCGATTCGTCTACAGTCCGTACAAACACGTTCCGATCGCGCTGGATTTGGCTACCCGCGCTCTTTCTACGGCCGTTCGCGGCACGCCGACGCCGATCGTCGTCGATGGACACTCGACGTTGCCGCCCGGCGTGACCGCGCTGACGCTCGCGTTCGCCACGGGCGATTGCGGCACCGAATCCTGGGACGGAATGGACCCGCGGGCGTGGGCCGATGCCAATCTGCACGCGCTCGGCCGTGCCGGCATTGGCTACGTCATTTCCACTGGCGGCGAGGCCGGCGTATTCACGTGCGCGAGCGACGCCGGCATGGAGGCGTTCATCGCCCACTACATGTCTCCGCATTTGATCGGCTTCGATTTCGACATCGAGCACGCCCAGTCGGAAGCTGTCCTCGCTTCCCTCGTCCAGCGGATTTCGGCGGCGCAGAAAAGGCACCCGAAGCTCCGCGTCAGTTTCACGCTTGCGACTTGGGCCGCCAACGACGGGAGCCAGGGGAGCCTGAACGCAGACGGTGAGCGCGTCATGGACGCGATCCGCAACGCGGGGCTCGACGACTTCTACATCAATCTGATGGTGATGGACTTCGGTGAGGCGAGGCCAGGGAATTGCATCGTGTCCGCGGGTGTTTGCGACATGGGACAGTCGGCGATTCAGGCGGCGCGCAATTTGAACGCCCGGCACGGTGTGCCGTTGCACCGCATCGAACTGACACCCATGCTGGGCGTGAATGATGTGGTGGCCAACGTTTTCACGCTCGACGATGCAAGGATGCTCGCCCGTTTCGTGCGCGACAACGGGCTCGCCGGCCTGCACTTCTGGTCGCTCGACCGCGACACGGCGTGTCCGCCGGGCGTTTCGGGTGTATCGTCGGTGTGCAGTGGGCTGCAAGAAGTAACCGCTTTTGGGTTCACCGCTGCGATCCGCGACGAGCTTCGCTGACGAGGACCGAGGAAGGCGTTTCCCAACTCTATTCTTGAACGGAGACCACCATGCGAACCTTCGCCGTTTCCGTGTTGATGATGTTCGTCGCCGGCTGCGCGACGCAAAGCGAGCGCGCCGCGCAGGTGCAGCGCGACGTCGATGACATGATCAAGGTTTACGGTCCGGGATGCGAAAAGCTGGGCTACCAGGCCGATTCCGACTCGTGGCGCGATTGCATCATCAAGTTGGCGGCCAAAGATAATCTTGAACGTTACAGCCGCGATTACTCGATCAACTGTATCGGGCACGCGGGCTTCTTTCAGTGCAGCCGATTCTGAGCGGGCGTCGGGTTGGTACTGTGGCTCGGAGCGATTGAGTATGACCACCCCGACGCAAGGACCGACTGCGACGCTATTCAACTATTCGTACTCGTTCAAGCAGTCCGACAAACCGACGAGTATCCCGCCCACCATCAGGAGGATCGTAATCGTCGGCGGAGGATCGGCCGGGTGGATGACCGCGATGATCCTGGCGAATGCCCTGATCCAGCGTGGCATCGAGATTTCGGTCCTCGAGTCGCCCACGGTCGGCATCATCGGTGTCGGCGAGGGATCCACGCCGTGGTTGAGAGGTTTCTTCGACAGCCTCGGGATCGAGGAGTCCGAATGGATGCCCGAGTGCAACGCGACGTACAAATGCGGCATCACGTTCGATGGCTGGTCGACGAAGTCGGGATTCGAGAGCTATTTCCACCCGTTTGCCTCCATGCTCGACAACCTGACGATGACGCAGTTTGTGCACAACGCGCAGGCGCGGTTGAACGGCGCCGACGTCTGTGCGCATCCGAACCGCTTCTTCATTTCGTCCTACCTCGCCCAAAACAACCTCGCCCCGAAACCGAACCGGACGTTTCCTTTCGACGTCTGGTACGGTTATCACTTCGACTCGGTGCTGCTCGGTAAGTACCTCCACAAGAAGGCGGTACAGCGAGGCGTCAAATACACGCAATGCCATGTAACCGGCGTGCAGTTGAACGAGCGCGGCGAGATCGCGTCGGTATCGATCCGGGACGGCGACCCGGTGACGGCGGATATATTTGTGGACTGCACCGGGTTCGCCGGGATACTGATCCAAGAGGCGCTCCGAACGCCGTTCGTGAGCTTCTCGAGCAATCTTTTTAACGATGCGGCGATCGCGATGCCGACGCCGATCGGCGACGACATTCCATCGCAGACAATTTCGACTGCCTTGAAGCATGGCTGGCGGTGGAGCATCCCGCTCACCAGCCGGTATGGCAACGGCTATGTCTACAGTTCCGCCTTCTGCTCGGCCGACGATGCGGAGAAAGAGTTGCGCGAAGGAATTGGCATGCTCGATTCGGACACGCCTGCGCGCCACCTGAAAATGAAGATCGGGCGGGTGACGAAGCACTGGAACCGGAACTGCCTCGCAGTCGGCTTGGCACAGGGCTTCATCGAGCCGTTGGAGGCGACGGCTCTCTTGTTCATCCAACGCACCGCCACGACATTCGTTGAGTTTCTCGAAGCGGGCGACTTGAGCGAGGCGGCACACGACCGATTCAATCAGCGCATCAACGTCCACTTCGAAGGCACGCGCGACTACATCGTCACGCATTACAAGACCAATACGCGGCGCGATACCGAGTATTGGCGTGCGAACGCCGAGAACACAAACCTCTCGGATTCGCTGCGGCAGCTTTACGGACTCTGGATGTCGGGCAAAGGCATCGCCGCCGACGTTGGACGCCAGGCGATCGGCAAGGGCTATCCGGTGTTTTCCTGGTACTGCATCATGTCGGGGATGGGCATTTTCCCCGACCAGAGGGCCTTGCGCCCCGCCACCGCATCGGAAAATCGCTACAGCATGGATGAGATCGACAATCTGCTACAACGAAGCACGCTCAATTTTAGGTCGCAGCGCGACGCGCTGACGAGTATCCCGAAGAAGGTCGAAGAGCGATCGTTGCAGATCTATTTCTGGTGACCGACATGCCGGGTGCCAGTGCGCGAAATTCCCGCAGCCATCCCGGAATGGGAAATCGTTGGGCGCCGGAAGTACGCCGGCCAGCTCTAATCCGTTCCGACTGCCGATTTCACGGGTGAACTTGCTGCGAACGTTTGATCCGATGTTCGAGGAGGGTTGTTTGGCTTCGACGGCTTTGTTGCCCGAGCGGCGTAATGGCGGTGCTTGGTGGTCGCGGGATGATAGGCCGCGTGATGCTCGTTCTGGCTGCGACTGTACAGATAGCCTGCTCCGGCGCCCACGCCCGCCCCGATGAGCGCTCCGGTAGCTACACTGCCTTCGGCTACGGCGGCGATAGCGGCGCCGCCCAATGCGCCGATGCCGGCGCCGCTCAGCGTGCGCTGCTCGGTCGTGGTCATATTTGCGCAGCCGCCGAGACCCACCGCCGTGATGATGGCAATGATCGGAAAATGACGTTTCATGGAAGCACCTCGGCCCTCCCACTCATGGCACGTTGACCCCTCCAAAGGCGGACTCTCAACGCGAAGTCTAAGTCCGTGAGCACGGGTGTTCAGTCGGCGGGCGTCTGATCGTCGAGTAGGGCGTTTCCGACAGGCGTCGCCCGAGCTCGGGAGGTGCTCAGGAGCCCGCCTCCCAGGGCATGTTGGCGGTCAGTCATGTGATCCCGCATTGCAACACCGTCAACCGACTGGGCGCCTTTCCCGTTATCGAGTGAACTCATCCGGCAACGGAGCTCCCCGTGAAACACTCGACATCGCGTATTTTTGGACTGCGCATTGGCGCGCTCCTGTTTGCAATTCTTACGCTCACTGCGTCCGCCGTGTCGAATGCCGCGGTGTACGTATCCGTCGCGATTGCACCCCCGTTGCTGCCGGTGTACGAGCAGCCGCTCATTCCTGGCCCCGGGTATATCTGGACGCCGGGTTATTGGGCCTGGGGTCCGGACGGGTTTTACTGGGTCCCCGGCACATGGGTGCTCGCACCGTTCGTCGGCGCGTTGTGGACTCCGGGTTATTGGGGCTGGAGTGACGGCTTGTATTTCTGGAATTCCGGGTATTGGGGCCGTCATTGCGGCTTCTATGGCGGTATCAATTACGGATTCGGGTATACCGGCTTCGGGTATCAGGGTGGGCATTGGGATCGCGGGTCCTTCTGGTACAACCGTGCAGTGAACAACGTCAATGTGACGAACATTACCAATACGTACAACACCACCGTCGTCAACAATTCGTCGGTGAGGCGCGTCAGCTACAACGGCGGTTCCGGCGGTGTGATCGCGCAACCGACGCCTCAGGACCGAATCGCCGCCCGCGAGACGCATACACCGCTGTTACCTGTCCAAGCGCGACATGAGCTGGCCGCGAGTTCCAACCGTGCGCTACTCGCCTCGGTAAACAACGGTCATCCGGCGGTTGCGGCGACGCCGCGACCCGAACGATTTGCAGCCGGGCCAGCACCCGCACGGAGTTTCTCGCAACAAGCTGGCGTACACCCGGGCGCGTTGCCGCCGAGCAACAACGCCGTCGGCGCGAATCCGCGCGTCAACAACGAGCAGCGCCTCGAGCGTCGCAATGCTCCCGTGAATGCGGGCGCTCCGCAGCTCCAGGCGGCGCCCCGTCCGCAGGCGCCCGTTCGCGCACCATCGGAAATGCACCCGCAGGGGTCGTCGCAAGCGCAGATGCATCCGCAGGGGCCATCGCAAGCACGGATGCATCCGCAAGTTCCCTCGCAGGCGCAGATTCATCCGCAAGGTCCACCGCAAACGCAGATGCGAATGCAAGGTCCACCGCAAGCGCAGATGCGACCGCAGGGTCCACCGCAAGCGCAGATGCGACCGCAGGGTCCACCGCAAGCGCAGATACGTCCGCAGGGGCCTGCGCACCCAGATGCGCAAATGCAGCCGCAGGGTATCCCACCGCACCAGGGCGGGCCGCAGCGCGAAGCGCGGTTACAGCATGGCGGGCCCGATGAACGCCAGCACCCGTAGCGAAACGTCGGTTGGCGCGCAAGCATCCCCGGGGAACTGGTGGTCGGCCAGTCCAGAGCCGATCGCCTGTCGACTTCGTTCTCGGTGCGAGCGCGTCGCTGCCGTATGACGCTCCAGGCGCCTCGTCATTAGAAGCGATAAACGACGAATACCGCCGTGGTGTTCTGAGAGGCTTTCTCGGTGATCGGACTATCTGCCGCATCACCGCGTAGTTTCGCTGCGGAAAAGTGCGCTGTCACACTCCAGTGCGGGTCGAATTGGTAATTCGCGCCCACCGAGACGCGAACGTTGCTGATGCCATTTTTGGCATCGAACTTTGGCAGACCCGAGCGAGCGCTTTGTTCCGCGTCGATACCGAAAAAGGTCTGCATATTTCGGCTGTCGGCCCAGGTAACACCCGGGCCCGCCGATAG
>CATPAO010000294.1 GCA_955652025.1 Casimicrobiaceae bacterium | reverse complement strand
GTCGTAGGCGAGGTCGATGGGATCGAGCGCCATCTTGTCCGACATCCGCTCATACCAGAACGAGCTCGAGTTCGCGGCTGCGACCAGCTTCTCGACCACCGGTCGGCGTTCGCGTTCGAACGTCTCCAATATCTGCGGAACGTCGTCGCCGGCCCCCGCCAACGCGCGATCGAGCGCGATGGCGTCGTCGAAGGCAAGGCGCGTGCCGGAGCCGATCGAAAAGTGACCGGTGCGAAGTGCATCGCCGATCAGGACCACGTTGCCGGCCCTCCAGCCCGCGCACGAGAGCAGCGGGAAGTTCCGCCACAGCGAACGATTGGAAATGAGTCGATGACCGCCGAGGTCGGGCGCAAACACGCGTTCGCAATAGCTACGCGACGCCTCGTCATCCATACCGCCCAAGCCGGCGCGACGCCAGGTCGCGGCATCGCATTCGACGATAAAGGTGCTGCGATTCGGGGCATAGCGATAGTGGTGCGCGACGAACGTGCCATCGTCGTTCTGCCGAAACGTGAGCGTCAGGCAGTCGTACGCTCGCGTCGTTCCATACCAGACGAACTTGTTCGTGAGCCACTCGGTGGTCGGCCGGAACGCATCGATGTGCGTGCGCCGCACAATCGAGTTGACACCATCGGCACCGACCACGAGATCGCAATCGTCGAGTTGCGAAAGCGAGTCGAGCGCCCTTCCGAAAGCGAGCGTGGCGCCGGCCTTCTCGCACTCGGCCCGCAGCAGGCGCAGGAGCAGGAGCCGTTCGATCGCGCAAAAGCCGTTACCGTCGATGTCGACGGCAATGTCTCGATGAACGATGCGCTGGATCGGCCAGGTCTCCAGTGTCTTCGAAAGGGTCGCATGCATCGCCGGCACATCGCGCGCGAGGAATTCCAGCGCGCCATGCGAAAACACGACGCCGAAGCCGAAGGTCGCGACGCGCGCGTTCTGCTCGACAACGCGCAATTCGACGTCCGGACGGCGGCACTTGACGAGGTAGGCGAAGAGCAGGCCCGCGGGCCCGGCCCCTACGATGCCGATGCGCATGATTGAATAAGACTTGCGCGGAGAATCCGAAAGCGGGTAGCTTTCCGATCGGACGCTCCCTTGTCAAGAAATCCTACGCCACCATGAAATTCGCCGAACTCACGCCGGGTCGTTCGATCACCGTCGGCCCCGAGACAATCACCGAGGCGGAGATCATCGCCTTTGCGCGCAACTACGATCCGCAATGGTTCCACCTCGACCCCGAGCGCGCGGCGGCCAGCGTGTGGCGTGGGTTGATCGCAAGCGGCTGGCAGACTTGCGGCATCGCGATGCGGATGGTCGTCTCCCGCATTCTCGTCGACTCGGAGTCGTACGGTTCGCCGGGCCTGACCTACCTCAAATGGGAGAATCCCGTGCGGCCCGGCGATACGCTGTATCTGACACTTGACGTGCTCGAGCGGCGCGTCGCGACGTCGAAGCCGACGCTCGGCATCGTGCGCTGGCGCTGGCGCATGCGCAATCAAGTCGCGGCGGTGGTGCTCGACCTTGAAGCGACGAGCCTGTTCGACTTGGCCAACAAGAAATTCACCGCGGTTGCTCGTTCGGCGCCGGCTTGAGCGACAGCGCGCGCGCGTAGAGCGCATCGCGTGCGACTCCCGTAACCGCGGCGGCCACGCGTGCCGCGCGAGCGGGCGGCAATTCGTCCAGCAACGCTCGCAACCATCGTTCGGCCTCGGCCGGCAACGCCACCGCCTTCCCCGCCGCATCCGGAGGCGCGTCGACGATCAGCACGAATTCGCCGCGTTGTCGATTCGCATCCTCGTCGAACCACGCCGGTGCCGCGTCGAGCGCGATCCGCGTGATCGTTTCGAACACCTTCGTGAGCTCGCGCGCGACGATCAGCGTTCGCGGGCCCGAAAGCGCAGCCGCCAGCTCGGTCACCGTCGCCTTGACCCGATGCGGCGCTTCGTAGAGAACGAGCGCGAGCGGCAACGCGGCCACCGCGCCCAGCAACTCGCGCCGTGCCTTCGGCGCGGACGGCAGAAAGCCGAGAAACGCAAAACGCTCGCCTTCGAGTCCCGCCGCCGAAACCGCCGTCGCCACTGCCGACGGACCCGGGATCGGCGTTACCGGGTAACCGGCATCGCGTACTGCGCGTACGAGGCGCGCGCCCGGGTCGCTGATCCCCGGCGTTCCCGCGTCGCTCACGAGAGCCACGCTCTTGCCGGCCGCCAACGCGTCGACGATCGATTGCGCGCGGCGCGCCTCGTTATGCGCATGCAACGACAGGAGCGGCGTGGCGATGCGGTAGCGGCGGAGCAGCGGCGACGTCACGCGCGTGTCTTCGGCGGCGACGATCGTCGCGGTGCGCAGGATGTCGAGCGCGCGCAGCGTCAGGTCGCGCGCGTTACCCAGCGGCGTGGCCACCACATATAATGTTCCCGGCTCTGCGCGCGAGGCTGGCGTCGTCTCGGTGGTGCCCGTTTCATCCGACGTATCGACCTCATCCACCATCTCGCAAAGCCTCCGTGCACCGGTCCGCCAACGCCCCGCGTTTTGCTCACGCCGCTCTCCGCGCCGGCGTCATCGCGATCGCCGCGGCCGCCGCATTGTCCTGCGCGCCGCTCGCCCCCACAAGCCGACCCGCCCCGATCGTCGAGCGCAGCGCGGTGCGTCCGGCGCCCCCGCCCGCGGTCGCGCCGCAACCGCCGTCCGTGCCGGAAGCCTTGACATCGCCGCTCGCGCCCCCGCCTTCCATCGAGATCGCGCCCCAAACGGCGCCCGCCGCGCCGTTCGAGCCACGCTCGACGCGACCCCCGGCGCCCGGCACCGACATTGTCGCGCTGATCCTTCCACTCGACGTGCCGGCGTACGCGCGCGCCGCCGACGCCGTGCGTGCGGGATTCCTCGCCGCGGCGGACGCTGCCGGCGAACGCGCGAGGTGCGTCGTGATCGGACACAAGGAAGACGGCGTGCTCGCGGCGTTCGAGGAAGCGCGCAGGCGCGGCGTGCGGGTGATCGTCGGACCGCTGCTGCGCGACGACTTGAAGACGCTCGCGCTCGCCGATCCGGAGATACCGTGGACGATTGCGCTCAATCAGCTCGACGATCGCTCGCCGATGCCAACGGCCGTGTACTCGTTGGCGTTGACGATCGAATCGGATGCGCATCTCCTGGCGCGCCGTGCGCGCTACGACGGCGTCCATGCGATCGACGTCATTGCCGGCGACCCACCGATCATGAAGCGACTCGCGACGACGTTCACCGGCGACTGGGTGGCGAGCGGCGGCACGCCGCCTGCCAACCTTCATTTCGATCCGGCACCGGAGATGTTGTCGCAGTTGCGGCGCAATCTCGCGCGCGCCGCGCCGGATGCCGTGCTGCTCGCGGTCGATGGCAATCACGCGGCGCTGGTCAAATCGTACGTCGGCACGCTTCCCGCCTATGCGAGCGGACTCGTGTTCGAGCGCCCAGAGCCCGCGGTGGTGCGCGACCTGAACGACGTGCGCGTGGCCGAAATTCCGTGGCTGGTTACGCCCGACGCGCCGGAATTCGCCAACTTTCCGCGACGCGACTTCGGCAGCGCGGCGCTCGACCGGCTGTACGCGCTCGGTCTCGACGCGTTTCGCGTGTCACAGGCGTTCGGCGTCGACCCGCCCGAACGCTTCGCGCTCGAAGGAGCCACGGGAACCATCGAGCTCGACGCGGGCCGTCAATTCGTGCGCGAAGGCCGGCTCGCCGTTTATCGTGACGGGCGCCTCGTTCCGCTCGACGCCGCGCCGCGCTGACGCCGGCCGCGGCACAGCAAGGCGCGTACCTGCGACGCTGCCGCGAGCACCGGCATGCGGCTTCGACGCGTGCTGATCGACGGCGCGTCGCCGCCGCGGATCGAATGGCAGCGCGACGCGTTCACGGTCGAGTGACCTCGCTGCTGTTAGAATCCGCGCGGCATGATCGATCACGTCAAACGCATCCGCGCCCACTTCGCGGACAGCGCCGAACTCAAGCTCGCCGCTGCTGAACCACTGGCGCCCACCATCGCGCGCGCCGCGGTGCTGATGACCGAGTGCCTGTTTGCCGACGGTAAAATTCTTGCCTGCGGCAACGGCGGCTCGGCCGCGGACGCGCAGCATTTCGCCGCCGAGCTGGTCGGCCGCTTCGAGCGCGAGCGCCCGGAGTTGCCCGCGATCTCGCTTGCCACCGACACGTCGCTGTTGACCGCCGTGGCCAACGACTACTCGTTCGAGCACGTGTTCGCCAAGCAGGTGCGCGCGCTGGGCGCCAAAGGCGACGTGCTGCTCGCGATTTCGACCTCCGGCAATTCGCCCAACGTGGCAGCCGCGATCGCCGCCGCGCACGAGCGCGAAATGAACGTCGTGGCACTGACCGGCAAGGGCGGCGGCCGCGCCGGTGAACTTCTTACCGCGCAAGACGTCCATCTCTGCGTCCCGCACGCGCGCACGATGCGCATCCAGGAAGTCCACCTCCTCATCATTCACTGCCTGTGCGACGCGATCGATGCGACGCTGCTTGGAGACGACGAATGACACAAAACCACTCGCGATTTCGCATGCTGGTCCTTCTAGCTGCGGCGATGGCCGGCCCCGTGGCGTTGACCGGCTGTGTTCCTGCGCTCGTCGCCGCGGGCGCGGCTGGCACGACACTGGTCGCCACCGATCGCCGGTCGGTCGGCGCGCAGGCGGACGACGAGGCGATCGAGCTCAAAATCGCCAACGGCGTCAATACCCGCGACAAGGTGCACGTCAACGCGACGAGCTACAACGGCATCGTGCTGCTGTCGGGCGAGGTTCCCGACCAGGAAACGCTATCGTCGATCGGAGGGATGGCGCGGTCAACTGAACGCGTGCGGGCCGTGCACAACGAGCTCGCCGTCGGACCCGTGACGCCGATGTCGGCGCGCACCAACGACACGTACATCACGTCGAAGGTGAAGGCCCGGTTTGTCGAGGCGAACAAGTTTTCCGCGACGCACGTGAAAGTCGTCACCGAGCGCGGGATAGTCTACTTGATGGGCATCGTCCGGCATGAGGAAGGCGACGCGGCCGGCCAGATCGCCAGCACGACATCCGGCGTCGTGCGCGTGGTCAAACTGTTCGAATACTTCAACTAGAGCGATGTCGCCGCCTGCGGCCGACGAAGCGCTGCCGGAGCCGCGCTATCCGGCGAAAATCGCGACGCCCGCCGATGCGATCGCGCGGATCGCGACGCTGCCGCGACCCCGGGTCTTCACGAACGGCGTGTTCGACTTGTTGCACCGTGGGCACGTCACCTATCTGGAGCAGGCGCGCGGCCTCGGCGCTTCGCTGATCGTCGCCGTCAACACCGATGCGTCGACGCGCCGTCTCGGCAAGGGCGCCGACCGCCCGCTCAATTCGCTCGACGACCGGATGGCTATCCTGGCGGCGCTGGGCGCGGTCGACCTGGTGGTATCGTTCGACGACGACACGCCGCGCGCATTGATCGTCGCCTGCGTCCCGGAGATCCTCGTCAAGGGCGGCGACTACGACATCGCGACGACGGTCGGCGCTGCGGAGGTCATCGCGGCCGGTGGGCGCTTCGTGGCAGTACCGTTTCGCTATGACCGGTCGACCACCGAGCTTGTGCGGCGCATCCGTCGTTAACGGGCGCTTGCGTATAATCACGACTCACATCTGTTCGTGCTCCGTTCATGTTGCATGCCGATCGAGAAGTCGACGCCCGCGGTCTCAACTGCCCGCTACCGATCCTGCGCACGAAAAAAGCGCTGAACGACATGGCGTCGGGCCAGATCATCCGCATCACGGCGACCGACCCCGCGAGCGTGCGTGATTTTCAGGCGTTTTGCCGTCAGACCGGCAACGAATTGGTCGAGCACGGCGAAGCGGACGGCGCGTTCTGGTTCGTGCTGCGCCGCCGCTGAGCGCGACGCTAGCGCCGGTACCGCGCTAGGAATTCCGAGATGATGCCGCGCTGCGCGCGCTCGATGGCCGCGTCGAGTGCGCGGTCGTTCGGGTCGTATTGCTTGGCGCGACGAAACGCGTGCAGTGCGTCGTTGTAATTGCCGAGCGCCTGCTGTGCCTGCCCCAAACAACGCCATGCATCCGCGTTGCCGAGATCGAGATCGGTCCAGTCGTGGCAGAGATCCGCAGCGCGACGCCAATTGCCTGCGGCAAGCATGCGAGGTCCCTCCGCTTTCAGCGCGCCGATCTTGGCGCGGCGCTCGGCCATCAGCACGCTGACGTCGGGATCGACACTGGGAGCTCCCGC
>CATPAO010000293.1 GCA_955652025.1 Casimicrobiaceae bacterium | reverse complement strand
TCGCGGCTGCATCTTTCGGCGCGAAGTTTATAATGCGCGGTTTTTCGCGGGACACATCCCGCTATCGAGGTACATCAACATGGTCGTCATCCGGCTGGCTCGCGGCGGGGCGAAGAAGCGCCCCTTCTTCAACATCGTCGTTGCCGATTCGCGCCTGCGCCGCGACGGCCGCTTCATCGAGCGCGTCGGGTTCTACAACCCGGTCGCGGCCGAAAAAGAAGAAGGCCTCAGGATCGCGCAGGAGCGCGTCGCCTATTGGACCGAGCGCGGCGCCAAGGTGTCCGACACCGTCGCGATGCTGGTCAAGCGCGCGGCGGCGCAGCCCGCGGCAACGCCGCCCGCCGCCTGACCCCCGAACCCGACGTTGCCGCGCGGGTCGTGATGGGGCGAATCGCCGCCCCCTTCGGCATTCGCGGCTGGGTGAAGGTCGCGCCCTGGTCGGAGGATCCGGCGACGCTGCTCGCGCATGCGGTCTGGTATCTGCGCGAACCGGTCGCTGCGGCGAATTGGCGCGCGGTGGAGATCGTGAGCGCGCGGCCGCACGCGAACGTGCTGGTCGCCGAATTGCGCGGTGTCGTGTCGCGCGAAGCAGCCGCGACGCTGCGCGGCCATGAGATCGGGCTGCCACGCGAAGCGCTGTCGGCGCCGGCACGGAACGAGTACTTCTGGACCGACCTCGAGGGCCTGGAAGTCGTCAATCGCGCCGGCGCGAATTTGGGCCGCGTCACGGCGGTGACCTCCAACGGCGCGCACGCGATTTTGCGGGTCGCCGGTGAGGACAGGGCGGCCGAGCGATTGATTCCGTTCGTGCCCGCGTATATCGATCGCGTCGACGCGGAGCGGCGCCGGATCGATGTCGATTGGGAGCCGGATTTTTAGCCGCAAATAACTTCGAGGGTGGGAACGGCAGGATGCGGATCGATGTCGTGACGCTGTTCCCGGAGATGGTCGAGCATGCGATCGGGTTCGGCGTCACCGGCCGCGCGCGCCAGCGCGGATTGTGGCAACTCGGCGTGTGGAATCCGCGCGATTACGCGACGGACAATCATCGCACGGTCGACGATCGGCCGTACGGCGGCGGCCCGGGAATGGTGATGTTGCCGGGGCCGCTTGCGATGGCGATTGCCGCAGCGCGTTCGG
Source organism: Casimicrobiaceae bacterium (assembly GCA_955652025.1). Classification (GTDB taxonomy): domain Bacteria; phylum Pseudomonadota; class Gammaproteobacteria; order Burkholderiales; family Casimicrobiaceae; genus VBCG01. Next base: position 2,788 of record CATPAO010000293.1, on the reverse strand, counting down.
CTCAGCAAGCGGCGGGCGTCGCGCGAAGCCGGACCCTTCACCTCACGCCCGCGGGAGCGCCGCTGACGCATGCGCGCGTCGCCGAGCTGGCCGGCGCAGCCGACGCCGGGTACGTGGTGATCGCCGGGCGTTACGAAGGCATCGATGAGCGTCTGGTGGCGCGCGAGGTGGACGAAGAGATCGCGATCGGCGAGTTCGTCGTCTCGGGCGGCGAGTTGCCGGCATTGATGCTGATCGATGCCATTGCGCGTCAGTTGCCGGGCGCGCTGAACGACGCCGAATCCGCCGCGCAGGATTCGTTCGTCGACGGACTGCTCGATTATCCGCATTACACGCGGCCGGAAATATTCGAGGGGATGCCGGTCCCGTCGGTGTTGTTATCCGGCAACCATGCGGCGATCGCGCGCTGGCGTCGGATGCAGGCATTGGGCAGGACGCGGGATCGCCGCCCGGGATTGTGGGAAACGCGTACCCTTACGAAGGACGAACAGCGGTTGTTGGACGAATACCAGGACCCGAAGCCGGGAATCGGTTGCGAGGTTTCATCAGAACAAGAGCGGGACTCGAAGCCGGAAAGGTAGCGGTGGGCAATAGCTTGGACGCCTCCCATACCTGATTCCTGGCTTCTGATCTCTGAAACGCGCATCAGGGGGCACCCTGCGCTGCGCGAGAATGGCCCACCGGGCTCCCAAATTTGCGGAGATACACCATGCACATCATCGAAACGCTGGAGCAGGAAGAAATTGCGCGCCTCAACAGGACGATTCCCGACTTCGCGCCGGGCGACACCGTGATCGTCAACGTCAACGTTGTCGAAGGCGAGCGGAAGCGCGTGCAGGCTTATGAGGGCGTCGTCATCGCGAAGCGCAACCGCGGACTCAATTCGGCGTTCACCGTGCGCAAGATTTCGAGCGGCGAAGGTGTCGAGCGGACGTTTCAGACCTACTCGCCGCTGATCGCATCGATCGAGGTCAAGCGCAAGGGCGACGTCCGCCGCGCCAAGCTCTATTACCTCCGCGGTCGTTCGGGCAAGTCGGCGCGGATTCGCGAAAAGCTGGCGAGCCGGGATACGGCCAAAACGGAGTAGACGCCGGCATTGCGCGTCCGCCGGCGGTTCGGGACGTAACACGAAATCGAGCGGCCCCCGGTGGGCCGCTTTGTCTTTGTCTGCAAAGGAAAATGTCAAATTGGCGACGGCGCCGGACCGGCGGCGCGGATCTTGCTTTCCTCAAAATGTTCGGGTAGCAGCACTTGATCCAAAACCAGCGGCATAATCCAGTTTTTTGACGCGATCGAATGAAGTCCACGCTCTACGAAGCGCTTGGAATCCAGGCCGGCTCCTCCGACGAAGAGGTGCGGGCCGCGTTGCGCCGCCTCATTCGCAAGTATTACGCGAAGACGCGCGATGGCCAGGGGAACGTCGAAGAGGCACTCCGCTTCATCAATCATGCCAGCCGCATATTGGGCGACACCGATCGGCGACAGCGCTACGACGAAGAGCTGGCGCTTTCGGCCGGCACGGCGGAACAAAAGATCGCGCATGTCGTAAGCAATGCGATCGCCGACGCGGGCGAGCAGACCGACGTCCACAGCGAGGCGCAAGGTCCGCCGCAGCTCGAGGATTTCCTCGACACGCGGGGTGAGAAAAAAGCCGCCGAGGTCAATCTGTTGCACCACCCGGGACTGACGGAACGCGTCGCGTCGTCGGCGCAATCGCCGGCGGTCACGATCGGACTGTGTGCGCTGTTCGGCGCGTTCATCGCGGCTGCGATCGCCTTCGTCACGCCTGCCGACGCCTTCATGGTGGCCAAGCACGTGCTAGTTTGTCTCACTCTCGGAAACGTGATGCTAAAGTACGTCTACGGCATCGTGCACGGATTGGTCTACAGCCGCGGAACCAGTCCATCGTCGAAGCTCGGCCTTTCTCCGCAGACCGATCTCGCGATCCTCAATTGGCGGCGCGAAAAGAGCGTGTTCCTCGGCGCGAGCCAACCGCCCGAAGACGCCTCGTGGATTTTCCAGTTGCGCATGGCGGAGCTCGAGCGCGAGAAGTCGGGACGCACGAGCGAGCCGCAGCCATGGAACCGTCTCGCCGCGCGTCTGTTCGATTACGCGATCTGGGGCCTCGTGCTCGCGCTGCTTCTGTCCGAGCTCCGTCGAATCGGCATCGTTCCCGCGGACCTCGCCTATTGGCTCGGCCATCCGCTGCTGGCGCCGATCGTGATCACCGCGACGTGGGTACCCGTGGAGGCGCTCCTGATCGCCGGCCTCGGCACCACACCAGGCAAATGGCTGTTCGGCGTCTATTTGCAGTTTTCGATCTCCAATGCTTATGCGCGGCGCGATGCAAGGGCGCAGGTGCGCCGCGGATTGAGCCGCGCGTTGCGCGTTTGGTGGAGCGGCGTTGGCTGCGGCGTCGTGCCTCTCAGTGCGGTGCTGATCGCCGTCGCGTACGAAAAGGTTGCGCACGATCAGGAGACCGAGTGGGACTTCGCCGAGGACTGCCTCGTCACGCACGGACCGCCGGGGATGCTCAATATCGCGACCGGTGTGCTGGGGCTGGCGGCAATGCTTTGGCTCTACGGCATCGCGTGGCATCAGCCGATGGCGGACTCGTTCTCCTGGGTCCGCGCGGGGATCGCTTCCGTCGCCCACATGTCGTCCGATTCGCCGCCAACGCCGGTAGGTGGCAGCGGAAAGATCAGCGCTCTGCCGTCGCCGGTGCCTTCGGTCGCGATGCCGACCGTGTCCGTGGGAAACGCGGTGCCGGGATCGCCGTCCGCGATCG
>CATPAO010000292.1 GCA_955652025.1 Casimicrobiaceae bacterium | reverse complement strand
GCGGCATACGGGGTTGGTTCCGACGGCGTCATGCAAATTCTGGACCGGAAAAAACTATTAACCCCAGCCTATGGCGGCTCATTCACCGGCAACCCTGACAGCCCCACGGTTGATGCCTTGATCGCACCGCAAGTCGGGCGCATGACCATGTCGCCGGATCAGGGCGGCCACACCACCATGCCGGTGTTCGGGCTAGCGCCGAGGAGCCTACAGGACATTCCTCAGAAGCGGGATATCGTGATGCTCGCGTCCGAAGCAGGCGACTGTACTTCGCATAATTGGAGCTTCGCCGTCGACGTGACGACGGGAAACTCGATCGGCGTGCGGCAGGACCCGTGGCAGGGGCCGATGGTGCTCTCGACGCTGTGGGTCGACCCGCATTCGGGTGCGAAATTCCCGCGTGGCGACTACTGCTTCCGTGGCCAGCGCTTCGGGGTGCACTCGAGCGAGGAGAACTTCCGCAATCCGTATTACGGCAAGTTGTCCTTCACCTCTTACTTCAACGCCGGTGTGCGCACGTGGGACATCCGCAACCCACAGGGAGTGGTAGAGGTAGGGTTCTATGTACCGGCCGCTCCCAACAATACCTACATGACCAACAACGTCGAAGTCGACAACCGCGGCTACATCTACATCGTGGACCGCATCGGCAATGGGTTGGATATCCTGCAACTGACCGGGTGCGCGAAGCAGATCGTCGACAATGGCAAGGTCTGTAACGGAAACAGTAACGGCGACGACGACCAAGGAGACAACAACGGCGACTGACGCGTAACGAGTCGTCGCCTGGCGCGAACGGCGTACAGGCGGTCAAGCAGATAAGGGGCACGCCCATCACGGCGTGCCCTGTTTTTTCCGTTTCCGTTTTCACTTTGGAGCAGGTGATGAGATCGCCTACAGTAGCGTCAATCTGTTTCGCGGTTCTGGTCTTAACCGCCACCCCCGCGATGGCACATTGCGAAGTGATGGGCAACGTGTACCTCAGAGGTGATTATCAAGGCGATTGCGACGCGCTCACCGAATTGGCACAAGGACCAGGCGAGGCAACAGGAGCCGATCGCTACGTCGGGTATTTCGTTAAAGGAAAACCGGACGGCAAGGGTACGTATACGTGGGCGAACGGCGCGCGCCTGGAGGGAACCTTCAAGGGCGGCAAGGCCCAGGGGCCCGGTGTCTACGCCTCGTCTAAAGGGGTACGCTACGAGGGCGAATTCGAAAATGGGAAGTTCGCGGGAATGAAGGCAGAGGACTGTCCGGCGACGCCGGGACCCGTGGGCTGCTGATGGTCCTGCTGCTTCGATCCCTCGGCCCGGATATCGCGTTCGCGCAGCGGCAATCCTTCGACTTTGAGATTGGGCAATATAGCGGCCGCGTTCGGGCCAGCCGCGCCCATCCATCGAGAAAGAGACGAGATGACGCCGAACCGCACGTTTTCGCTCGCGGCTACTTTCGCCGCTTGCATTATCGCCGGTGCCGCGCTCGCGCAGGACGCGTATCCGTCGCGGCCGATCGCGCTGATCGTTCCCTTCCCGCCCGGCGGCGTCGCCGACATCGTCGCGCGGCCCTTCGCCGACGCGTTGTCGCGCGAGTTGAAGACGCCGGTCGTTATCGAGAACAAGGCCGGCGCGGGTGGCGGTATCGGCATGGGATTTGTCGCCAAAGCGAAGCCCGACGGATATACGCTGCTGCTTGCGTTGTCGTCGATCTCGATTCTGCCGGAAGCGGACAAGATCACGGGGCGCGCACCGCTCTACCAGCTCGATCAGTTCACGCCGATCGCGCGCCTCACCGCCGATCCGACGGTGCTTGCGGTGCGCGCGGAAAGTCCCTGGAAAACCTTGGCGGAATTCGTGGCCGACGCGCACAAGCGGCCGGGCGCGATCAGCTACGGGTCGTCGGGCAACTACGGCACGATGCACGTGCCGATGGAGATGTTCGCGCAAAGTGCGGGCATCAAGCTGCTGCATGTGCCGTTCACCGGCGCGGGCCCCGCGGTCATCGCGCTGCTCGGCGGCAGCGTCGACGCGGTGGCGTCGGGGCCATCGACGGTCGTCCAGCACGTGAAGGCGGGAAAGCTTCGCGTGCTCGCGTCGTGGGGCGATAAGCGGCTCGCGTCGCTGCCTGACGTTGCGACGCTGTCCGAAGCAGGATTCGACGCCGTATTTCTTCAATGGTCGGCGCTTTTCGCGCCCACCGGTACACCCGAGCCGGTGATCGCCAAGCTGCGCGAGGCCGCGCGGGCCGCGGCGGCCGATCCGCGTTTTGTCGGCGCGCTGGCGACGGTCGAGACGCCCGTCCAATATCTCGATGCGCCGGATCTCAGACGGTTTTGGGACGCCGACGCGAAAACTCTCGCCGGCGCGGTGCAGAAAGTCGGCAAGCTGGAATGACGCGCCGCGTTTCGCCCTATCGTGCTCTACCGCAAAACGAAATGCGTATCCATGACGCTGCGGCACCAAACGAGGGCGACGACATCGTGCGCATTAGCGGACACGCTCGGCGAGCGTGTTACTGCAAAGTAGCCCAAAAAAAGCCCCGCAGGTTGCCCTGCAGGGCTCATAAGCTGTATCAATTAGGAGGAGGACATTGATACAGAGGAGACAACACCTCACGAAGTTGGGACAGCCGGCACAATTTCAAGTTCCCCTGCCGTGCCAGCCGGTTCCATCGTCACGCGCCGGCCGTCTCCAGGACGACGGGCGGCGGACGACCGGCGTTACGCCGCGCGCTTCACCTTCGTGGCGGCCTTCGTGGCGTTGGCGGTCGCGGCGCGGACGCTCGCGTCGGCCAGGCTCACGACCTGCTTTGTGGCCTTCTGAAACTGGTCGAATGCGGCGGTCGAGGCCGCGAACGTCGACTTGAACGCGTTGACGGCGACGTCCGATCCGGCCGGCGCGGACTTGCTCGCGCTTTCGACCCACGACGCCATGCCCTTCGTGTACGACGCCCAAGCTTGCTCGGCTAGCGCCGAGAATTCCGCTTGCGCTTCCGAGGACAGCTCGTACAACGTACGCGAGTAGCCGGTCGCGGCTTGAACGCCCGCTTCCGTCGCCTTCGCGCGAAGCGCGAGCAGTTCCTGGACATCCTTGACCGACGCGGCGGCTTGCGCGTTGTGCACGCCTTGCGCGAGCACGGCCTTCGCCGTGCTTAGATTGAGCTTGACGATCTTTTCCGCATTCTCGAGCGACAGCGACGCGAGCTTGACAGCGTTCGCGTAGCTGGTCTTGCTGAGGTCGGCGAATTGTTCGGTTGCGCTATACATGGCTAGATCCTCTAAAGTATGAAACGATTTGGGGGCAAATCCTTCGCAGCGCCTCTGCCCCCATCGAATTCCGAATTTCCCGGTCCATGGGGGCAAGACCTGTCGCCTACATCCGTTTCTTCGGCCGGTTTTGCTGCGCTGCACAAACATCATTGTAGGGACGACAAACCCTGAAGTCAAGCTCTTTTTTGTGCAGCGCACCATCGACCGCTGATCGAAGAGATAGGCAATTCCAATCGCGAATTAAATCAGTGAGTTATAATTCGATGTCCGATTTTGGAGCAGGCGATGACCGACCCCCTACGCACGATCAAGAAATACCCGAACCGTCGCCTGTACGACACGGCGAACAGCGGCTACATCACGCTGGCCGACGTCAAGCAGATGGTGCTCGAGGGCATCGACTTTCACGTTGTCGATGCGAAGTCCGGCGAGGACCTCACCCGCGCCATCCTCCTGCAGATCATTCTCGACGAGGAAGCGGGCGGGATGCCGATGTTCAGTTCCGAGATGCTCGCGCAGATGATTCGGTTCTACGGCAGTGCGCAGCAGACGATCATGGGCCAGTACATCGAGCAGAACGTCAAGGCGTTCATGGCCATCCAGAAGAAGCTCCAGGACCAGGCGAAGCAGGTCTACGGCGACAAGATGATGCTCACTCCCGACCTGTGGAAGCAGTTCATGCAGATGCAGGCGCCGGCGATGCAGGGCATGCTCGGCAACTATCTCGAGCAGAGCGCGAAACTCTTTATGGACATGCAGCAGCGGATGCAGGATCAGACGCGCGGCATGTTTTCCGCCTTTCCGTTTCCGGCGTTCGGCGCGAACCCGCCGGGCGGTCCGGAAGACGACAAGAAACGCTAGCACGGTCCATCGCGCCGCAACATCGATTGATTTGTCCCGACTTTGTTGCGGCGCGCATCGGCGCCGCACCGTGGTGAAAATATGCCGCAGTCCCCGATAAAGCGCGACGCGATCCCGCGCGTCGGATTCGTATCGTTGGGCTGCCCGAAGGCGCTCGTCGACTCCGAGCACATCCTCACGCAGCTGCGCGCCGAGGGCTACGCGATCGCACCGTCGTACGCCGGCGCCGATCTCGTCGTCGTCAACACCTGCGGCTTCATCGACGCCGCGGTCGAGGAATCGCTCGACGCGATCGGCGAGGCGCTCGCCGAAAACGGCAAGGTCGTCGTGACCGGCTGTCTCGGCGCTAAAAACAACGGCGATTTCATTCGCGCCGCGCATCCGAAAGTGCTCGCCGTGACCGGCCCCCACGCGGCGACGGAAGTCATGGCGGCGGTACACGCGCACGTGCCGAAACCGCACGATCCGTTCGTCGATCTCGTTCCGCCGCAGGGGATCAAGCTCACGCCGAAGCACTACGCCTACCTCAAGATTGCGGAAGGCTGCAATCACCGCTGCACGTTCTGCATCATCCCGTCGATGCG